>NZ_JBEZEH010000001.1:0-115510 GCF_040648775.1 Micromonospora sp. NPDC049089 | reverse complement strand
TGTGCAGGTCCCCACCGTCGCCCCCCCAAACCCCCGCGGTTGGCGCTGTGTTTTAACCCCTGCTTCCTTCGCGGGGGGGGCGGGGGGCCCCCCCCCCCCCCCCCCCGTTCCGGTCAGTCGAGCTTGATCAGACTGGTCAGCGCTGCAGGGTCAGCAGACCCGGCCGGTACGGCAGGAGGCCGTAGTCGACGCCGTCGGAGCTGGGGGAACGACCCTGGTAGAGCAGTTGCAGGTTGCAGGCGTCAACGGTCATCGTCTGGTCGGCGTTGGTGCGCAGCAGCTCACCGTGGCTGATGTCGTTGGTCCAGGTGGCACCGCTGTTGACCTTGCCGGCGAACGGGTTGCTCTGGGACGCGGCCTGCGGCGTCCACGTACCACCCAGGCTGGTGGCCGTGAACGAGCGGAAGTAGCGGCCCGTCGAGCCGATCGCCTCGACGAT
Organism: Micromonospora sp. NPDC049089; assembly: GCF_040648775.1. NCBI lineage: Bacteria > Bacillati > Actinomycetota > Actinomycetes > Micromonosporales > Micromonosporaceae > Micromonospora > Micromonospora sp. NPDC049089. The sequence continues at coordinate 115,071 of NZ_JBEZEH010000001.1, read as the reverse complement.
CATGAGGTACTTGTTCAGGCCCTGGAGCTTGTAGACCTGCACGGCCTCGAACAGGTTGTTCGTGGTGTCACTCATGATGGTCGTGTAGTTGGAGCCGAAGCTGCCCGGGAAGTTCCCGATCGGCATGCTGGCCCGGTAGATCTTGCCGTTGTCACCGGCGAAGAACAGGTACATGTTCGTGCCGTCACCGATGACCGCCTGGTCGATCGGGCCGGTGCCGGAGCCGGTGATGCTGCCGCTGAACAGCGTCTGCGCCGCTGACCAACCGTTCGGGTTGGTCGGGTCGGTCGAGGTCCGGTACGAGAACGCCGCCCCACCCCACTGGTAGGCGAGCACCCAGATGTTGCGCGGCGCGAAGTAGAACAGCGACGGCGCGACAGTGCCGGAGTTCATCGCGTTCTGGCTGGCCGAGCCCATCTGCGAGTAGTTCGAGAACAGGCTGAAGTTCATCGAACCCCAGCTGGACCCGAAGTCGTGCGTGGTGGCGTAGACCAGTTGCTGGCCGTTGTAGGGGGCGACGGTGAAGTCCTTCAGCGACACCCAACCCGACCTCGGGTTCGCCAACACTCCGGTGGAGGACCAGCGGTACGTCGAGGGAAGGTCGCAGGTGCCGCCCGGCGGCGGGGTCGTCGGCGGCGGCGTGGTGGGGTCGGTCCCACCGCCGACGCGGACGAACTGCCACTGCTGGTTGGTGCCGTTCCAGTCGTCGTACTGCACGATGTTGCCGCCGTCGGCGGTCGAGGCGCCCTGCACCTCCATCACCTTGTTGCTGTTCCGGTTGATCAACCGGACGTAGCCGCTGTCCGAGTCGGCAAGCCGGAACTGCTGGTTGGTGCTGTTGTTGTCGCTCCACTGCACGATGCTGCCGCCGTTGGCGGTCGAGAAGCCCGAGACATCCAGCACCTTGTTGGACAGCCGCGACTTCACCCGGTAGTACCCACCACCGGAGTCGACGAACTGCCACTGCTGCTGGTTGCCGTTGTTGCGGGTCCACTGGGTGATCCGGGCCCCGTCGTTCGTGGCCAGGTTATAGACGTCCAAGGCCTTGCCGCTGTTGCGGTTGACCAACACGTACCACGCGTTCGTGTCGACAGTCGCCGCAGCGGCGGGTGACGACACCACCGTTACGGCGGCACCACCGACCATCAACGCCGCCGCGCTGGCGGCGAGGATGCGGGGCAACCACCAACGTCGCCGCCGCGAAGGCGTTGCGATCGATGGAGACCTATCGAGGGCAGACATGATCCTCCTCCAGTGACCAAGAGCCGAACGGCCTGCCCGAGGGTGGGCGCACCGCGACGCGTGGCCGAGCACGCAGGCGTCAGAGAGTTAGCGTTAACAAGACGCCGGCAAGCAATAGCGCACGCCTGATTCGAGGTCGACGAAGCAAGGCTTGCCCGGAAAGCCGAGGTGTCGTCGTCCTTAGGCATCGACTGTGAGCGATAACATGCCGTTCGTCAAGACGTAACGTGCTGGGAACATCTACCGTTGTCGACCTGCGGATCTTGAGGTGAGACGACTTGAACCCCATTCCCGCAGGCATCGCCCCAGATCCCCGGCCAGGACCACCGCCAGGCCCTTGAGGAGGCCCTGCGAGCGCGTTAACATCGACGGCTGCCCATTGCTGATGGCTCACTGACGGTGCCGGTGAATGCAGCCTGACGGGTCGGCCGGCAGGAGCGATGGCGCGGCGACGGTAAGGACCGATCGCCATGCGAGCCAAAGCCCACCGGGTGGGCCGGTCCGCGGGGGCCGGGAACACCCCCGAGTCAGACCGCGCCTCGATCGACCAGGCTGAACGTCGTGTTCAGCGGGGCGTCGCCGAGAAACTCGACGAAGATCTCGCTCTTGGTCGGGCTCCACTGCACCGGGCCGTACTCGTCGTTGATGATGCCGTAGGCGGGGCGCCCCTTGTCGTCCTTGCCGTCACGGTACAACGTGAACAACGTTGCCTTGCTCGGCCGACAGTCGGCCCCGACCAGCGCCGAGTACCCCTCCGAATCGACCTTGACCCCGAGGCACGGTCGGTGGGCGATCTCCGGGTTGACCGATTTGATCATGTAGTCGACACCGACTGGTTCGAGTACGAAGAGCGCATCCTTGCCGGTTCCGTTGCCGACCTCGACCTCGCCGTGGGACGGCAGCGACAGGTCACGGTCGATCTCCACCACGTGCAGCAGGACTCGCCGCTGACCAGCCAGCATGGCCTGGGCCGGGTCCACGCTGGCCGACGGTGAGGCGGACGGCTTGCCCGACGCGGGCGTGGACGTCGTCGCCGCCGGCCCGGTCGTCGCCGGGCTACCGTTCGGCGACGAGCCGCTCCGGTCCTGTTTGGACTGCCAACTCAACAGTTGCGGACCGAACAGGAAAGCGGGCACCAGCACCGCGACCACCGCGGCGGTCGCCCCCAACGCGGTGAGCCAGCCACGCCGGCGTGGGTCCGCGCGGCCGGCCTTGGCCAGACCAGATGGCGTCGACCGCGCGCCTTGATCACCACCACCGGCAGCGGGCGACACACGTGGCGGCGTCGCGCCCAGGAGTTGGGCCGGATCGCCGGCACCCACCGGAGACGCGGCGGTCAACAGCCCGTCGAGCAACTCCCGGGACGTGGGCCGGGCAGCTGGGTCCTTCTCCAATGCGCGGGAGACCAGGTCCCGCAGCGGCCCACCGAGCCCGGTCAGGTCCGGTGGTTGAGTGAGGATCCGCATTGCGGTCGCGGTAGGGGAGTCGCCCCCGAACGGGCTGCGGCCCGTTGCGGCGTAGGCGACCAGGGCCCCCCAGGCGAAGATGTCCGCGGCCGGGCCGGCCGGACGGCCGGAAGCCGTGTCGAACCGCTCCGGAGCCATGTACGAGACGGTCCCGACCATCTGGTTGGTCCGGGTGTGCTGGCTCGTCGCCTCGAAGGCTCGGGCGATGCCGAAGTCGATGACCTTGATCCCACCCGGTGCGACCAGGACGTTCGCCGGCTTGAGGTCGCGATGGATCACCCCGGCGCCGTGGATGGCGGTGAGCGCGGTGGCCACCCCGACCGCGATGCCGTGCAGGTGCGCCCCTCCCAGCGGGCCCTGCTCCCGGACCACCTGGGCCAGACTGGGGCCCTCGACGTACTCCACCACCAGGTAGGGCGGGTCATGGTCCGGGTCGGCGTCCAGAACCTCGGCCGTGCAGAACGGTGGAACCTGGCGGGCGCGGTTCACCTCACTACGGAACCGACCCCGGAACTCCTCGTCGTGCGAGAGGTCCGCACGGACGACCTTGACCGCCACCCGCCGTCCTTGCGGCGACCGGGCCAGGAAGACACTGCCCATGCCCCCGTCACCGAGCCGGTCGAGCACCTCGTACCCACCGAGGCGTGCCGGGTCACCGGGACGGAGCCCGCCGCTCACGCCGGATGCCCGCAGACCGCGACCACAGCGCGAACCGATCCGCCCATCACCCGTCCCCCTAGGTCACTCCGACGCCGGCCGCAGCCTATCGTCCGCCCACCGAATCCCGTCGATGCTGTCCATCAGTCGGCCACCACCGGGGCTGCCGCCTCGTCGCGGCTGGGCCCCCTACCGCTTCGAGGCCCTGGGCTCTCCGCAGTCTTCTTCGCCGTGATCAGTGAGCCGTCACGCTCGGACTGCCAGCTCGGGCCCTTGAAGTGATGGACGCTGCCGCCGGTACCGAACAACTGGGCCTCCGGCACCGATGCCCCACGACGCAACCCCGACTCGTCGGCTCGGGCGACGCTACTGGAGCTGTTCTTCGACGTCTTCTACGTCGCCGTGTTCGCGCAACTGTCGATGCAGTTGGCCACGAATTCCCCTGGGGCGGACTGGGACAGAGCGTCATCCTGCTGCTGGCCGCGTGGTGGACCTGGGCGGGCACCGCCATCGACACCGAGTACTACGACCCTCGACGGCGAGCGTGATGTCTGTGAGTCATCAATATGACTCACAGACATCACGGTCGTTCGGGCGCTGCCCTCCGCACGGCCAAGAGGCAGCGCAGGCGACGGTGGTCGGATCACCCGCGATCCGACCACCATCCGCTGCGACCGTACGAGCTATCGGCGGCTCCACTGCTGGTTGGCCTGGCCGGTGCAGGTCCAGAGGACGAGCTTGGTGCCGTTGCCCGTACCCACGTTGTACGGGTCGAGGCAGAGGCCGGACTGCACCCCGGTGATGGTGCCGTTGGCGTTGACGTTCCACTGCTGGTTCGTTCCGCCATGGCAGTCGTAGATGGTGACCAGGGTGCCCGGCGAGGTGCCGTAGCCGGCGGCGTCGAGGCACTTGTTGCCGTACACGGTCAACGTCTTGCTGCTCGTGTAGGTCCACTGCTGGTTGGTGCGGCCGTGACAGTCCCACAACTGCACCTGGGTGCCGTTGGTGGTGGAAGAGCCGGGGACGTCGACGCAGCGGCCGGACAGGGCACCCACGATCGCAGTGGTCTGCTGCCCGCCGCCGCTTCCCGGGTCGCCGATGCTGCCGGGCACCGCCTGAAGCGCGCTGTACCAGCGGGCGGCCATCTTGTCGTAACCGCCGGCCGTGGGGTGGACGCCGTCGATCAGGTCGGCGGTGGTGAGTGCGCTGTACATGTCGACCAGGCGTACCCGCTTGCCGGCGTTCACCTTGCTCTGCACGATGCCCGGGATCGCCGCGTTGAAGGTGCGGGCGGCCGCATTCTGGTTGCTGTTGGAGAGCGGAATGATCTGCGCGACGAACACTTCCGCGTTGGGAGCTGTGCTGGTGATCCGGTCGATCAGGGTGGAGAGCCGGTTCGGCGCGGTGCTCACGTTGTAGTTCTGGAGGATGTCGTTGGTGCCGATGTGCAGCAGAACTGTCTGCGGCCGCTGGGTGTTCAGCCAGCCGACGATGTTCGCGTCGATCTGGTCGATGCGCCAGCCGGGATGCCCTTGGTGGTCGTGGTCACCCAGGCTGGCAGGCCCGTTGAACTGCGACCCGACGAAGTCCACTGTGTAACGCCCGTTGGCGAGTCGCTGCCAGAGCCCGATGCGGTACCCGCCCGGCACCTGCGTGCCCTCGGTGATGGAGTCGCCGAGAGGCATCACCCGCACCCCGCCGTTGGATTCGGCGTTGGCCGGGCCGGTCGAGGTCAGCACCCCGGCGAGGACGACACCGAGCGCCGCGGTCGCCGCGAGCCATCTTGCCCTGGTTCGCATAGATTTCTCCCCTGCACTGGCAGTGCTGACCGAGGGGTCAAGCCGTCGCGACAGTCGCCGCATCGACATGACGATGCCGCCGCAGCACTGGGACGGTTTGTTAACGCTAACAGCGATTCATGTAAATTCTTGTCGCTGATCCGGCCCACGTCAAGCGTCAGAAACCCGCGCGCCCTGGCCGGCGCGACGGCGGCCTGCGCCCTGCGTCGCCGGCTGCCACTCGCTGTCGCGCCGCTTGCCGCCCTGGTCGCGAAGAACCAAGCGACTGATCGGGTCGGGGACCTCAGGCACGGCAAGGTCCACCACGACGAAGCCGGCCAACGGGGGCGGCGGCATCTTCAACGACGGCGGCCAGGTCACCGTGGACCAGAAGATCCGCCATCAGCGGCAACCGGCCCACGAACTGCACCCCCAGCTCACCGCCGGTGCCCAACTGCTTCGGCTGATCATCCGATCACCCCGGCAGTCGGGTAGTACGAGATGGGCAATCCGGTCCCGCGTCGGGCGACGACCCTCCGCGTGCCCGGTTCAGGTATCGATGATGTTGTTGTTCTCGTCGATGCCGTGGCTGCGCCAGTAGACGTCCCACTCGTCGTCGACGTGCTGCGGGACCTTGCCCTCCGGATAGCGGACGTACGGCGGGGTCGGCTCCTGCCCATCCGGGAAGCACGCGCTGCCACCCTGCCCGCCCACCGCGATCGCCGGATACTCACCACCAGCGCAGATGTCCTCCCGGAACGAGCAACCGGTGGTGGCCATCAGCCCACCCAGGCCGACTGCGGCCAGAGCGATCATGATTCGCGTTCGCATGGAGGGAATTCTGGTCGCCGCAGCAGCGCCTGCCATGCGCACGCGTACTCATCTCGCGCCGGGCGTCACGATTCGCCCATACGAAAGCAGGGAATATAGCCTGTTGGCTATATTCCCTGCTCAAGTGGTGCGCCCGAAGGGACTCGAACCCCTAACCTTCTGATCCGTAGTCAGATGCTCTATCCATTGAGCTACGGGCGCTCGTGCTCAGCCAGCATACACACCTGGCTTTCGCGCGGAGACTCCGGGATTCGAACCCGGGAGGGGCTTTAAGACCCCAACCGCATTAGCAGTGCGGCGCCATAGACCAGACTAGGCGAAGTCTCCCCGGTGATCCTCAGACCACCGCGCCCGAGGATACAGGTCACCACCCACCGGGAGCAAAACGACTTCCGGGGTACGCCCACCGGGGTCCGTCCGCCCCCGTGTTTCCACGCTGTGCGCGGGCGTGATCGGGACTACGCTCCATCGATATGCAGGAGCAGCCGCCCAGCGAGTCGACCCGTCGAGAGCCTGCTGAACGAGCGCGTCGGCGCTCTCCACGGGCCACGTTCACGCCGCCGGTCGTGGCAGAGGAGCCCACCGAGACGGTGGGGCCCGAGTCGGCGGCGCCGCCGGCCGCGACTCCGGCGAGCCAGCGTCCTCGACGGGCCAAGGCCGCCCCGGCGGTGCTCTTCCAACCACCAGAGCCGGATCGCCCCCTGCCTCGACAGCCTCGGCGAGCGCCGGCCGAACTGACCACCAACGCCGAGCAGCCGGAGCAGCCGGAGCACTCGGAGCAGCCGACCGGCGACCAACCGAGCCCAGCAACCGGCCTCGCATCGACACCGCCGAAGGCTCGGACCGCCCCTGTTCGCAGGGCTGACCATCGGCAGGCAGCCGACACGCCCGCCGAGGTGACCCCGGCCACGCCGACGCCCCGCAAGCGCACCGCAAAACCCACCAAGGCTGCGAGCACCACCGAGGCCGCGAGCACAACCGAACCGCAGACCTCCACCGATGCGCAGACCAGCACGGCCGCGAGCACCTCCGGCGAGGCGAGCACCATCACGCCAGCGGCCCCGGCCAAAGCCGCAAAGACCACCAGGCGCGCGGCCACCCCACGAAAGAGCACCTCGCCGACCAAGAGCACCCCGCCGACAAAGCCCGTCCCCGAACCCGTGGTCAGGCCGCGGACGGCACCCGCCGAGCAGCAGCTGACCCCGGCAGACCCCGCCGTGCGGCAGGTTGAGCCGGCTCTGGGGCGTAGCCCGGAATCGGAGCTGCGCGCGGTCGCCGCGCGCGTGCTCGACCACCCCGGCTTCGCACCGGAGCTGTTGGCTCTTGCCGCGGTGCGGACGTTCGGGCCCGGCGCGGCCGGGTGGGCCGCTGGGTTGCGCGACAGGTACCCGGACGCCTCGGCGGACGGCCTGGCCCGGTTGGCGACCCGGCGGTTCGTCCGCTCGGCGGGTGCTGGTGGGGCGACCGCCGCGCTGGCGGGCTTCTTCGCGCCGCTGGCCGAGTTGGCGGCCGTGCTGTGGACGCACTCGGAGCTGGTGCTGCACCTGGCCGCGGCGTACGGCAAGGATCCGACGCATCCCGACCGGGCAGTCGACCTGCTGGTGCTGACCCAGGTGCACCCGGATCGGGCGAGCGCGGCGGCGGCTCTGGCCGCCGCCGAGAGCGCTGGTGACCCGGTCGAGGGGGCGTGGCCGCGGGCGGCGGAGGCGGCCTGGCGGTTGGCCGCGCCGCTCACGGCGCAGGCCGGTGGTTGGGTGGCGTTGCGACTGGTGGCCCGGTTGCTGCCGGGCGCGGCGGTGCTCGCGGCGGCCCTGGGTGACGCGGCGGCGGCCGACCGGCTCGCGGCCCGGACGGTGGCCGTCTACCGACCCGGCCGGCGCTGACGGGTCAGAGCCAGTCGAACCACTCCCGGGGCAGCAGCGCGTAGCCGACGAAGGCGAACACGTCGAGCACTGTGTGCGCGATGATCAGCGGCATCACCCGCCGGGTGCGCAGGTAGAAGAGGCTGAACACGACGCCCATGATCGCGTTGCCGACAAACGCGCCGAAGCCCTGGTAGAGGTGGTACGAGCCGCGCAGCAGCGCGCTGGCCGCGATGATCGCGGCCAGCCGCCACTGGAGCTGACGCAGCCGGGTGACCAGGTAACCGACCACGATCACCTCTTCCAGCACGGCGTTCTGCACGGCGGCGAGGATCAGCACCGGAACCGTCCACCAGATGTCCGGCAGCGCGGCCGGCACCAGCGTGGCGTTGAGACCGAGGTGGGCCGCCACCCAGAACAGCGCCAACCCGGGTAGGCCGATGAGCGCCGCCAGGCCGGCGCCGCGCGCCACGTCCTGGCCGGGCCGCCGGGCGTCCAGGCCGAGGGTCCGCGCCGGGTCGCCGGGGTCACGGGTGAGCAGGTGTACGGCGAGAAGCACCGGCAGCAGCGCGAACACGATGCCGAGCAGCTGGTAGGTGAGGTCCAGCCAGGGGCGGGCCGACGCCGAGGTGTTCAGCGAGGCGGTCTGCTTGGAGAGCGGACCGTCGGCGGTCAACTTCGCGATGATCGAGACCACCGCGTAGATCGCGGACTGGCCGAGGGAGAGGCCGAGGACCAGCAGCGTCTCGGTGCCCAGCAGTCGGCGGGACACCGGGCGGGTCAGCTCAACGGTCACCGCACCACTCTGCCCGACGTACGGCACCGGTGGCATGGCCGACCGGCCACCGTGAGCCGATCGCACATTCTGTGCGACCAGTCGACACGCTCCGTGGAGATTCTATGAGCGCCCGATCCGTTGCCGTCTGGAGAAGGAGCGTCAGTGGACAACCTCGCGCGGTTGCTGAAGGAGAGCTGGGCCCTGGTCGAGGACGACCGGGTCCGGCTGAGCGGTCACTTCTACGCTCGGCTGTTCCTGCTCGACCCCGCCCTGCGGCAACTCTTCCCGGTGCAGATGACCGGCCAGGGCGACCGCCTGCTCGAAGCGATCATCACGGCGATCCACACGGTGGACGACCCGGAGAGCTTCGACGAGTTCCTCCGGGCGCTGGGCCGTGACCACCGCAAGTACCACGTCGACGAGCGGCACTACGCCACGATGGGCGTCGCGCTGCTGGACGCGCTGCGCAGCACCGCCGGCGACGGCTGGAACCTGGAGTACGACCAGGCGTGGCGGGAGGCGTACGCGGCGATCGCCGCCCTGATGGTGGCCGGTGCCGCCTCCGACGACGACCCGCCGTTCTGGCACGCCGAGGTGCTGACCCACGAGCGGTACGGCCCGGACACCGCCGTGCTGACCTGCCGGGCGTTGCAGCATCCGCTGCGCTGGCAGGCGGGGCAGTACGTGAGCCTGGAGGTGCCGCGCTACCACCCCCGGGTGTGGCGCAACTACTCGGTGGCGAACGCCCCGAACGACGACAACGTGCTGGAGTTCCATGTGCGGTCTCCGGGGGCCGGCTGGGTGTCCGGTGCCCTGGTGCGGCGGGTGCGGCCGGGTGACCTGCTCCGCCTGGCGGCACCGATGGGGTCGATGACCCTGGACCGCGCCTCGGAACGGGACATCCTCTGCGTGGCCGGTGGCGTCGGGCTGGCGCCGATCAAGGCGCTGGTGGAGGAGTTGGCCACCTTCAACCGGACCCGGTGGGTGCACGTCTTCTACGGTGCCCGGCAGGCGGCCGACCTGTACGGCCTGGACGGGTTGCAGGAATTGGTGGCCGCACACCCGTGGTTGTCGGTCACCGCGGCGTGCAGCGAGGATCCGGACTTCGACGGCGAGCAGGGCGAGATCCCGGAGGTGGTGGCCCGGTACGGCCCGTGGACCACGCACGACTGCTTCGTCTCCGGTGCCGCCCGGATGGTCCGGTCCACCCTGCGGGTGCTGGCCGCCGACAACGTGCCGCCGCCGAACATCCGCTACGACACCTTCGGCGACCTCTAGACGTTCCTCCCCCCACACCGGGGCGCGTGCCCCTGCCCCCTGGGGCACGCGCCCCGGTCCCTTCCTGGTCAGTAGCGCCAGGGACGCCCGGCCTCGCGGTACTCCTCCACCGGCACCAGGGGCACGCCCGGCGCCATCCGATCGACGTAGAGCCGGCCTTCCAGGTGGTCGATCTCGTGTGCGACCAGCCGGGCCATGCCGAATTCGAACGACGTGATGATCCGGCTGCCGTCCCACTGGGCGTGTTCCACGTCAAGGCGTAGCGGCCGGGGCACCAGACCTCGGTGGTCGAAGAAGGAGAGGCAGCCCTCGTACTGCTCGTCGGTCTCCGGGTCGGCGTCGACCACCCGCGGGTTGAGCAGCACGACCGGCTCCGCCGACCGGTCGGGCGGCCGCACCACGGCCGCCGCGCGGCCGATGCCGAACTGCGGGGCGGCGACACCAACGCCCTTGCTGAACGGGTGCAGCTCGTCGAGCCGGGCCAGGGCCATGACGAGCCGGTCGACCACGTCCCGGGCGACATGTTCCTCAGCGGGCAGGTCGAACGGGCGGGCCCGCTGGCGGAGCAGGTCGTCTCCGCGTTGCACGATGCCGAGGCCGCGCATCCGGTCGCTGGGTCGGACCCGGGCGGCGCCGGGGCCGATGTCCGGTTCGGTGTCCGGGCGGGCACGGAACCGCCACTGCATCCGGTACCGGGCGTTCAACGGGGGGTCGTCGGTCTGCCAGTCGTAGATCACCCGGTCGCCCTCGTCGTGACGCTGCGGCGCCGTCCGCAGCGGGCCCTCCTCCGCGCTGAGCGAGGTCTCCACGCCCCAGACCTGCGGGTCGAGGGCAGCGGGCAGATCCAGGCGTACGGCGAGCTGGCGGGTGGGCAGTCGGACGGCCCGCTGGAACCAGGGGCCCCACTTCTCGTGGCCGACGCTGTACGCGTACTCGATGGTGGCCCGGTCGCCCGGGTAGAGGGGGAAGCGTCGCTCCCCGTTCTCGAAGAGCAGCCAGATCTCCTTGAACGCGTCCCGATCGTGCTTGGCTCGCCAGTGCATCGGCTCCGGGTCTCCGCCGCCGTCGTCTCGACGGGCCTGTATCTGCAGCTCGGCGAAGGTGAGGGGGTGCTCCCGGTGGTGCCGATTGGAGCGGCCGGGGTCGTTCGGGTAGCGGTCGACGGCGACCCGGACCAGGTAGCGGGTGACCGGCTCGGTGCCGGCGTTGTAGAGCTCACGGTGGATGACGCACCGGTAGCCGTCGTCGGTGTGGGTGAGGGTGGCCAGCTCCCGTTCCACGACCAGCCCGGTGCCCGGTGGCAGCCACTGGCCTGGCAGGTACGACTCGCGCTGCGGATGACCCGCCCGGGCGTGTCGAAGGTCGTCGTACTCCCGGAAGCGCTGCCAGATCGCGCCGCTCGCCTCCAGGACGGCCTCCGCGCGGCGGGCGAAGTCCTCGGTCGGGCGGTGCCGGCGCCCCTCGACGTGGCTCACGTAGGACGGGTCGAACCCCATCAGGACGGCCAGTTGCTTCTTGGACAGCCCGCGCCCGGTCCGTTGCCGGGCGAGTTCGGCCGCGAAGGAGTCGGCAGCCCGTTCGAGGGGTGAGGTAGTCATCAGCTTCCTCGTGGCCGGGGCTATAAGTTTTCACGTTCCGTGCGCGAGCACACACGCAAGTGGCATGTTTTCGACACACTGCTTGACAATTCACCGATGGCCGTCGATTGTGCGACGGCGTTTCCCAGCACCGACTCCGGGTAGTAGGCGGAGCACTACTCCGCCGAATGCGGGGGTGACCTGGGCGTCCGGGATGTGACCAAGGTGAGGCTTCCCTTACGGCCACGGGCCTGGTTAGGCTAGCCTTAGCTCAGGACGGCACTGGTTCGTCCGCCGGGGCGCACTCCTCGGTCAGACAGACAGGGGACGACTCAGGTGACAGCGGTGATGCCACGGCGCGAGGCCGCCACCACGCCGCTCGCCCCCGTCACCGCTGCGCTCCGGGCCATGTTCGGCACCGACGACCTCCCCGGCCTCGCCCGGGGCCTGCTGGTCGACGACGAGCTCGGCTGGGCGCCCGCCACCACCCTGATCGATGGCAGCCGACTGCCGGAGTTGCTGAACGGCGCGGCCGTCCGCTGGGGGGGCACCCCGCACGCCTGCGCGGCGCTCGCCTGGAAGTCCTACAGCTACTGGGCGGCCCTGCCGGTCGTGCTCGGCTGGGCCTCCGCCCGGCGGGTGCCACTGCTCGACCCGGCCGACCTGCTGATCCATTTCGAGGACCATCGGCAACTGCTCACCATGGGCCTGCGCCGGGGCACCACGGTGGCGGTGCTGCCGAACGACCCGCTGGCGCTGACCGGCCTGCCGGAGGTGCGGGTCGTCGCCGACGAGGCGGAGCTGCTGGCCGCGCTGCGCGCGTCCCTGCTCGACGCTCACCTGGCACCGCTCATCACGGCGATCCAGTCCGAGGTCCGGGTGGGCACCCGGACGCTGCTCGGCTCGGTCGCCTCCGGCATCGCGCACGGCATCCTGCGGGCTGCGGACGCCCTGCCCGGCTCCACGGTCCAGAGCATCGACACCCTGCTCGGCGCACTCGACCTGGCCGACCTGATCGAGCTGGTGCCGGGGCCGACCGGTGAGCCGACAGTGCAGCGCCGCACCTGCTGCCTCGCCTTCACCCTGCCCCGCCCGAAGGTCTGCCAGGGCTGCTGCGTCCGCTAGGCCAGACCGGAGCGGTATCGCTCAGTCGGTCAACGGCCGGACATCCCACACCCACACGCCGCCGGTGAAGACCGGTTCGATCCCAGTCAACTCGGTCATGCCCCGGCGCAGCGCGGTCTCGTGCTCGTGTGGCCCGAGGATGACCACCCCGGCCCGCCAGTAGCGCAGGTCGTCGACCGCTCGGACCCGGCTCTGCGGCGTGATCGGCGGCACCGCCCCGGTGCGCCGGATGGTGGTGAAGAAGCTGCTGGTGGGGCGGGGGGTCGCACCGAACAACGCGACCTTCGGCGGATCGGCGTCCGGACGGGTGTCCGGGCCGAGGAAGTAACCACGGGCCAACGGCATGTCCAGCCGGGTCGTCGCGGACCAGCGCAGCGGCTCGGCGTAGGTGGTGTCCGGCAGCGGCAGGGTCACCACACTGCGCCCACCGGCCACGTACGGCCGCCACGCCCCACTGGTCACGAAGCTGGGGACCGGATCGGGGCGGGCCACGGGCAGCGGGGTGGGGACGATCGGCAACAGGGCCATCGTGAGCACTGTGGCGGTGACGAAGCGGATCTGCCCCCGAGCGGCCGGGTGCGCGTGGGCCAACTCGCGGGCACGTTCGGCGCCGTAGGCGAGCAGCAGCCCGATGATCGGGGTGATCGCCAACGCCCAGCGTGTCGGCACCACCGAGTGCAGGATGGGCAGGTTCTCCAGCGCCGCCCAGGGGCCGGGCACACCCGTACCCCGGTTGTCGAAGCGGACCTCCCGCCCCAGCGACAGCACCGCGAAGAGCAACCCGAGCGCGGCCAGCGCGAGCACCACGATCGACCGGCGCAGCCACCAGACCAGGGCGATCACCAGCACCACAAGGCCCCACCCGAAGAAGCTGTTCTCCTCGGTCGGGTTCTTGGCCAGGCCCGCAGCGGTGCGCGCGCTACCGGCCAGCGACTCCCGGGAGTACGCGAGGAACGAGGCCACGTCGCTGGAGTAGCCGCGGATCAGGCGGGACAGCCCGGAGTACGCGCCCGGCCCGAAGAACTGGACATACAGGGGGTACGCGAGCAGGAGCCCGGCGACCCCGGCGGCGACGGCCAGCCCGGCGAGGAAGGATCGGGCCCGAGGCCGTAGATCCGCGCGGCCGGGGGCGAGCACGCCGATGACCACGCCGAGCCCGATCGCGGTCATCAGCAGGATTTCCAGGTTGAGGAACGCCTGCCAGACGATGACCAGCGCGAGAAGGATCCCGTTGCGCAGCCAGCGGCCCGGTTCACCGAGTCGTAGCGTGCGCCAAATGATCAACGGGACGACGAACTGCGACACGATGTTCGGGTGCCCATTGGCGTGGGACACCATGGCCGGCGCGAACGCGCAGAAGCCGGCGGCAAGCCACGCCGGCCCCCGGCTGCCGATCAGGACCCGGGAGAGCAGGAAATACCAGGCCGTGGCGGTGGCAATCATGCCGGCGGTCAGAAAGATCAGAAATGACGCTCGCGGCCCGAACAGCAGGGTGATCGGCGTCATTGGCAATGAAATGGATAATACGGACGTATTGGCCATCAGATTGACGCCGTCGGGCACGTTCATCTGATTGGAATGGAACGGATACGCAAAGTGCGTGACTACTCGCGCACCGTGCGCCATCATCCATTCAAACTGCGACTGATCCGACTGGTTGTCCCGCACATCGCTGTCCGGGTCCAGCCAGAGTCGACAGGTGACCCAGAAGCCGAGCACCACGAAGCTCAGCACGGCGGTCAGATCGGCCCACATCCCCCTACGGGAAGGCCGATCGGCACCGGAAGCCCCCTCCGCCGACGGCGCGGCGGCCGGGCTGCGGTTGCCGCTGGGCACGTCCGGTTCAGGAGTAGTCATGACAATTCATAGGGTAGTCAGCGCCTGGCAGCGCCGTGACATGTTTCGGGGTACTGCCGTACTATGTGCCGGGTTCGCCGACCGCCGATCACGAACCCACCCCCCGACCACAATTCGGCCACCCCGATGCCCCGATTCTTTCGCCGTCCCAGCGGATGATTCACTCTGTCGGTCCAGGCACGGGTCGAGTTCATACCGTGAGGAATCGACGCATGGCAGAAATCACTGGGGACCAGCGCGTGCAGTCCGAGGTGCTGGAAGGCCTGGCAACCGCTGTCAACCACCGTCGCTGGTTCATCGAACTGGCCGTGCCGTACCTCGGCGACGACCCGATCGAGATCGGCAGCGGTCTCGGTGACTACGCGCTGGAATGGTCCGAGCGGCTGCCACGGTTCACCGCCACCGAGGCCGACCCGGACCGGCTGCTGCAGCTCAAGGAGCGCCTCGCCGACCGTCCGAACGTCGACGTCCGGCAGATGCTGCTGCCGCACAACGGCCGGGGCGACTACAGCGCGGCCGTCTCGTACAACGTCCTGGAGCACATCGAGGACCACGTGGGCGCGCTACAGAGCATGCGCGACCTGGTCCGACCCGGCGGTGCCGTGATCATCATCGTGCCCGCGTTCCAGTTCGCTATGGGCCCGGCCGACATCGCCACCGGGCACGTCCGCCGCTACACGAAGAAGACGCTCGGGGCGGCGATGACCGAGGCCGGTCTGACCATCGAGAAGATGCACTACGCCAACGCGCTCGGGCTGATCGGCTACTTCATGGCCACCAAGGTCTTCCGGCTGATGCCGAAGGAGGGCCCGATGGTCAAGGTGTACGACACCCTCGTCCTGCCCGCCACCAAGGCCGCCGAGCAGCTCGTCCTCCCGCCGTTCGGCCAGTCCGTCTTCGCCGTAGCCCGCGTCCCAGCCTGACCCAGACCCCCGGCCCCGGCCCCGGCCCCGGCCCCGGCCCCGGCCCCGGCCCCGGCCCCGGCCCCGGCGATCTTGCACTTCCTGTCGTCGTTGTGCCTGGTATGTCAGGAATGACGGGACAGAAAGTGCAAGATCGCGGGAGCTGGGAGGGGCCTGGCTAGTCCTTGATCTGGTACGTCGGGCGGATCACCGCTCGGGCCAGGGTGTGGAACGTCAGGTTGAAGCCGACGTAGGCGGGGGTGGCGTCCGGGGTCAGGTCCAGGCGGTCGACGTCCAGGGCGTGCACCGCGAAGACGTACCGGTGCGGGCGGTCGCCGGCCGGCGGAGCCGCCCCGCCGTACCCCTGCTCGCCGTAGTCGTTGCGGACCGAGAACGCCCCGCCGAGGTCGGTACCCGCCGCGCCTCCAGCCCCGGTGGGCAACTGGGTGACGTTGACCGGCACGTTCACCAGCACCCAGTGCCAGAAACCGCTGCCCGTCGGCGCATCCGGGTCGTAGCAGGTCACCGTGAAGCTCTTCGTCTCGGCGGGAAAGTCCGACCAGGCCAGCTGCGGCGAGACGTTCTCACCCCCGGTGCTGCCATGCGCGTGCCGGGCGTCCATCGGCTCGCCGTTCTGCACGTCGTCGCTCGTCAGCGTGAACGAGGGCAGCGTCGGCAGCAGCTCGTACGGGTCCGGGGCGATCGGTCGTTCCAGGGTCATGGGGACGCGTCCTTCCGATGTGCGGAGATACCAGCCCCTTCTTACCCCGCCGCGACCCTTCCGACGACCGGAAGCACGCGCTGACCGACTGTGGTTTCGCAGAGCTACGGTTGAGTTCGGGCAACGTTCCGCAGGGGGACATCGTGGCCGGCATCTGGCGGGACTTCGCGGTAGCCGTCCTCACCGCGTTCCGCCGCCGGGACGAACGAGCCATCGCCGACGACCGCCGACGCGCTGTCGAGCGACTGGCCGAGGAGACGATCCGCCGGGAGCGGCGAACCGTCGACCCGCCGGAGTGACCGGGAGGCCGGACGCCGGAACCCTCCGGGACGAACAGACACGATGATCTGATGTGGCGGATCTTCCGGTCCCGGCCGGTGGTCACCGCGGAGAATCACCGACCGACGCTGTTCGAGGTCTTCTTCGACCTGGTGCTCGTCTTCGGGCTCATCCGGGTCACCACGTTCATGAGCGAGCAACAGTCGTCGGTGACCCTGGTGCAGGGCCTGCTCGTCCTCATGCTGCTGTGGAACTCCTGGCTCGTCTACGCCTGGCTGGGCAACTACGTCCGGCTCGACGTCGGGTTGATCCGGGTCGGCATCGCCGTGGCGATGGCAGCGGTCTTCCTCATCGCGTTGGTCCTCCCCGAAGCCTGGGAAACCGGCAGGGGTACGAGGACACCCCGGCTGATCCTGGTGCTGGCGTACCTCGTGGTGCGGTCGACCCAGTTCGTTCTCTTCTACTGGGTGTCGGTGGACGACCCCCGGCGACTAAGAACCGTTCGGCTCTACGCCCTCACCACAGCGCTGTCCTGGATCCCGCTCGTCCTCGGCGCGGTGTTCGGCGGCACCGCGCAGATCCTGCTCTGGGCGGCGGCGCTCATCATCGACATGGGCGGTGGAGTGCTCGCCCTGCTGGTGGGCGGGTGGCCGGTACGCAGCCCCGGCCACTTCGCGGAGCGGCACGGCCTGGTGGTGATCATCGCGCTCGGAGAGTCCCTGATCTCGGTCGGCGCCGGCGTCGGAACTCAGATGATCCACTGGCCGACCCTGCTGGCGGCGCTGCTCACGCTCACTGTCACTGGTTGCCTGTACTGGCTGTACTTTCCCAGCGCGTCGAGCGCCGGCAACGCACTGACGACGGACTCCGGACTGCACCGGGGCTTCGTGGCCGGCAACGCCTACAGCGTCGCCCACCTCCCGCTGCTCGCCGGAACCATCTACGTGGCGCTGGGAGTCGAAGAGGTGCTCGCCGGCATGGCGCACGGGAAGTCACACGAAACCCTGCACTGGATCCCGGCTGTCGCGCTGTTCGGCGGGGCCGCCCTGTACCTTGCGGGCCGGGCGACGTTCCTGGCACTCAGCGTCCGGTGCGTACGACCCGAGCAGTTCCTCGCCCCCGCTATGGCGCTGCTGCTACTTCCCGTCGGCCGTTACCTGCCCGGCCTGGCCGCTCTGGGCCTGCTCACCGGGTTCCTCGTCATCCTGCTCAGCTACGAGGCATGGACCAGGCGATCCGCATCTACCAGCGCCTGACGGTGCTGTTCAACGCGCCCAGCTCACGAAACGCTCGAACAGTTCACCAGCGGGGATGGCGGGCAACTCCATGACGACGACCGCGTGCAGACTGCCCAGGTACATGGACAGCCCGATCCGATCCCGGCCGTACGCCTCGGACAGGCGCACCCGGGCTGGAGCGCAGGGCCACGGAGTGTCCTGCTCGCAACTACCGCAGACCCATTCGGGTCGTCGGGGGATGTGCTGGTCAGCGAGGCGGATCGGTAAGACAGCCGCTGCCCGTTGACCCTGTGCCGCTCGGGCTTGCACAGCTGCCCTGGCAGTGGTGGGGACTTCACCCATCACCGGCCAATACTGCCGTTGCGATACTCGGTGGATCGGCGGCGGGCTTGAGCCAACAGCCGGGCCCTGGCAGCTTCCTGCTCCGCTCGTTGGATTGCCGGACCGGTGGCACCCGGCGGGGCAGGAACCGCCAGTCGCCTAGCTTGCCGGCGAAGCAGGTTGAACGGCCACATCATCGCGGTGCTCTCCCGTCTCATTCGCGGCGGCCGTCGCGTCAATCCGGACGACCACGCGCACTGATTGCAGTGGTGAGAACACGCTAAGCAGCATCGATGGGCGCGAAGGGTACGCGACGTACCCAGCGACAGGAGGTACCCCTACAGCTCTGGCACCGCGATCCGGCTCTCCAACTGGATCGCCTCGGCTCGGATGGCCGCCGGAGCCTCCCGGGCCAGCCGGCCTGCCAACTCCTGAGCCGCTGGTGAGTATCGGACCGTCTCGGGAGAGGTGGATTCCGCCAGGCCCAACAGGTGAAGCGTCGCCTCCCTCGCCCCTTCCAGGTCGGCAGAGCGGGCAAGCTCGACGTAGTGCCGACCCCGGCGTTCGGTCGACGGGATCGACGCCGGGTCGAGCGAATGCGCTCGCCGCTGCGCCTCGTCAGGATCGCCCAGGTCGACGGCGCACATCACCGCATACACGTCGACCAAGGGCCGCGAAACCCGGGTGCGGACACCGACGAAACCAGCCGGCAGGGCCCGCTCGACCACCCGGCGAGCGGCATCCCAGTCTGACCAGGCACCCTGGTCACCGGTACGGGCCCTCGTCAAGGCAGTGCAGAGGTACAGGTCGGCCAGCATCTCGGCCCACTCATTTCCGCCATCGGCGACTCGGGGCTCGATCAGACCGCGAGCTTCCTGCAACCGCTCCAACGCCTCGTCGCCGCGACCGACCGCCCGCAGCAGATGGGCTGCGTACCAGGTGGATTGGGCAATGGCGAGGGGATCATCGGCATCGAGAGCCGCAGCCATGCCGCGGTCGACGGTCAGCCAGCACAGCTCACGGTCGCCGTGCCAGGCAAGGTAAGCCTGCGCGAGGTGATGGGCCTGGGCGAGCAGAGCGAGGCTGGCCCGCCGGTCATCGCCGGTGTGCAGCCGGGCAGCTCGCTGAGTCGATTCGAGCAGCCCGGGAAGGATGACGCTCACCTCAGTGCGTTGGTGCCGGGAGGTGTGCCAGGTCTGCCACGCCGAGTCGACAGCGCCGCGTAGGTAGTCGGGGGACTCTGGTTCGCCAGAGACGGAGATGTGCCAGGCGGTCAGCGCGCGACGGACATCGCCGATGGCAGGGTGGCTGGGACGCCCGTCAAGAGACAGGGTCACCTGCGGCCCGAACAGATCACCAAGGTCACGTACGCCGAGGTGTGGCGCGATCTGCTGGGCGGCCCTCAACGTCAAGCTCCGACGCCCGTTCTCCACGAACTTGATGGTGGTCGACGACAGCGCGGCAAGGCCGGCAAGCTGCTCGCGAGACAGGCCGGCGGCTCGACGAAGCCGCTCGACGCGCTGGCCAGGGGTGGGTTGCTGATCCGCCATAAGGCACCTCGCCGTATTAGGTACATCGTGTACCCCGACCGTACGCCGCAATGAGGTGCGCGTCGATGCCCCACCCGCCGCGCTGCCTGCCCAGCGCCTCGGTCACGGGCGTATGTCTCGGCCCGTCGAACCCGCTCCGCGGCCCACGTTCGCGCTGTTTACGGGCGCTTTGCTGCCCGGGTGAGCGGAGGTTGTGGAATTCGAACCCGCGAAGACAACGCTGTCTTGCCGGTTTTCAAGACCACGAAGCTCACCGCGCCGACATGCCGTTATGCGAGCAACGCCCGCCACGCGAAACAAATACGTCATAGGGATACTCGGACCGCTTGGTGTCGCTCTCTAATTCTGTCGTACGCGGGCGCTAGAACCAGCGAGGCTCGACTGGTCCATAGGAGGTGATCATCGCCGCATCAAGTGGAAGGAAGTATGGATCCGAAGGCGCTGAACATCAGTCTCGCTCTTGGCACGGTGGCGACTCGGGCCACCGGCAAGATCATGAGAGAGCTGAGTGCGTGTCGACGCGGCACCGCTTGTGGGCGCCACTGCCACCATGGTCGCCAGCAGCGTCGCCGAGCGGCTGCGCTGATTACTGGCGGGCGGCCATGCGTAGCTGCGGCGGCCCGCGAGCCCTCCCCCGGCCGCCCCGTCTACCGCCCACACACCTGAGACGGCTGCTGCCCTCGCACGCTTTCGAGGTCTGCGACCAAGCACTTGCACGCATCCCTGTCGCGCCCAGCTGCGTCGTCAGGCGTTCTCCTCTGCCGGTTGCCGGCAGACAACTTTCTGACCAAGTGTCGAAACTGGCTAGGTCATCGTGTATACCCGCAGTACACGATCTGGAGGCCGGAGTTAGATGCTGACCGAGAGCTTGCTGGCGCTTGCATCAATTGGAGGCGCTGCTATCGCTGAAGCGATGGCCACCGACGCATGGACTGCGGTTAAGTCCGGGGTCCTGCGGGTTATGCGTCGAGACACGGCGACCACCACGTCAGAGATTGAATATCGCCTAGACGATTCGGCATCAACCCTAGACGGTCTCTCGGGTGCCGAGCTTGAAAGTGCACGTGCAATATTAGCGATCGCGTGGAGAGCACGGTTGGAAAATTTTCTGGCGAGATATCCCGATTCGGCCAACGACCTGCAGGCGGCATTAGCGATAGCTGGGACCCAAATTTCGACCCAAGTTCAGCAGCATGTCGCCGGCTACGGCAATAGCCGCCAGGCTGTTCAGGGGCATGGCGTGCAGAACGTAAACTTTAGCTAGCCCTGGGAGTAGCGAATGAGTAGCGACCAGGCGGCGGGCGTCCCACGAATAGTGCAGAACATCTTGGCAGATGGATCAAGTAACACTGCGGCACTTGGCTCGGGCACGCAAAACGTCTATCTCGGCAACCCGTCTGCACTTGCTTCTCAACCCACTGCCGTATCGGTTGCGCCTCCCTTGGGACGGCGTGATCCAGCACGGCCACTACGTGGGCGGTCGCACGTCACGACGCGACTTGCTGCGATGCTGGGTGACGCAAACCAGAACAAGAAGGTCCACGTCATCCATGGGCTCGGCGGGAGCGGGAAGACGGCTGTAGCGCTGGAGGTTGCCGCCACTGCATCCTCACGCAACATCCACGTCTGGTGGATTAATGCCGGCAATTCTGCGCTGTTGGCTGCAGGTATGCACGCGGTCGCTCGTCAGGTGGGCGCTAGTGCCGAGGAACTCGGCCAAGGGAACGCATCGGACGTGCTCTGGAATCATCTTCAAAGTTTTCCCGGAAATTGGTTACTGGTGGTTGACAATGCGGACAATCCCAACTTGCTTGGGGAAGCACCCGGTGCCATTAGCGATGGCACTGGGTGGATAAGACCAACCGTCCCCGAGCAAGGACGAGTGTTGGTAACTTCTCGTGACGCCACGCCAGAATTGTGGGGATCGTGGTGCGAGTTACATGTCATGGACATGCTTGCACCGGACGATGGCGCTCAGGTTCTCTTAGATCACACCGGCAATCGGGCTGGCAGTAGGGGCGAGGCTGCCGCCTTGGCCACCATACTGGGCGGTCTGCCGTTAGCTCTGAGGATAGCCGGCTCGTATTTGGCAGAGACTACTTCATCGCCTTGGCCGGAAGCCGACGCCATTAAGTCTTTTTCACAGTATAGCGCCAGCGTCGTTGGGGATTTTCTCCCGCCCGGTGGGGAGCAGTTGATTGAAAGAGTCTGGCAGCTATCTATTAGCCTGCTGGAGAAGCGAGGGCTTCTTGACGCGGTGTCATTGTTGGAACTGTTGTCCAATCTCGCCGACGCGCCGATTCCCTATCAAACGGTACTGGAGCCGGGACTGCTTGCTCGGTCAGCCACATTTCAAGGGCTAGATGGCCCTCAGCTTTGGCGAATCTTGCAGGCGCTGAACAATCTGGCGATGATAGATCTCGGTTTACCGCCAGCCGCGGATGCCTCAAGTGACGAAGTCCTCACCTTAAGAGTTCATCCACTGGTACGTCATGCAGCACGTCGAACTGCGGCGGGTCGGAACCGATCGACATACATATATCTCCTTGTACTCAGCATCGGAAAAGTGACGTCCGAGGTCGACCCAACCCTTCAAGAAGGGTGGCCTCGTTGGCAGTACCTCACGCCGCATATACTCCATTTATTCCACATCCTCGATGACTTTACTAGCGTGCCTGATGAGCTGACTGTCATTGCTGGATCGGCCGCGCTTGCTGCTACCCGTTACCTTGAAGAGCGGGGTCTGTATCTCCAGGCAGAGGTGGAACTCAGATCAATAATAGCGGCTCAACAACGTCGTCTCGGCGATGAAAGCGATGACGTCCTGGAGGGCCGCCACAGGCTGGCCCATATACTTTCCCAACGCGGCAACCTCGAAGAAGCGCGGAACGAGCACGTTTCTGTTCTTGAGACGGCGCGAAGGGTAAGAGGCGAAGACGCTCCCTATACTCTCAATCTTCGCCAGTGCCTAGGATCGCTCTTAGACTTGCAAGGCAAGTATGAAGAAGCTGAGGCTGAGCAGCGGCTTGCTCTGGAAACCGCGCGGCGAGCGCTGGGTGAAGACCATTTCCAGACTTTGAACATTCGACATAACCTTGGTCACACGCTTCGAAGCCGCGGAAAGCCAGCCGAGGCCGCAAGGGAACATCTTGTGGTGATCGAAGCCCAAGCGCGCACAATGGGACCGCATCACAGGAAAACGCTCAAGACTCGTGAGTGTTACGCTCTGATCCTTGAGGATCTAGGCGAGTATGATGCCGTAGAGAATGAGTTGAAAGAGTTGACTCTTATTCGTGAGGAGCGATTCGGAAACGAGGATCTAGAGACCATCGGCGTTCGCACGAGCTATGCCGGGTTCCTCAAAAGTCAGGGTAGATATGAAGCCGCGAAAGAGGAGTACGGCAAGGTCATTTCCTCCAGACGTTCAGTCCTAGGCGAAAATCATCGGCTTACGCTGTCGGCTCGGCATCACTTGGCTGATGTGCTTACGTCTAGTGGGGAACTCGAAGAAGCGGAAACCGAACATCGGTCTGTTTTGGAGGCGGAGCGCCGGGTCCTGGGCGACGATCATCCCGGAACGCTCCAGACCCGATATTGCCTGTCGGTCCTTCTGCAACAAAGGGGAGAGTACGAAGCTGCCGCAGCCGAGTATCGTGTTGTTCTTGACGGGCGGCGCCGCGTTCTCGGGGAACGCCACCCAAATACGGTAGAAGCACTGCATGGATTGGCTCACGTCCTTGAGCACACAAAAGAGCATGATGAGGCGCAAGCAGCGCACCAAGAGGTCCTTAGATTTGCAGCGGAAGTGGTTGGTGAAGATCATCCGAGGACGCTGCGGATGCGTTCTTGCCTCGCATACTTTCTCCTCAAGCGACGGAACTACGACGTAGCTAGGCTTGAATTCGAAAAGGTTCTAAGTGGCTACCTGCGTGTTCTTGGCGTGGAACATCCCCACACAGTTGCTGTGCAACAAATCCTGGATAGAATCGCAGATGCCGATGACTAGGCAGGGCCATTAAACCGCCCGACGTCAACCGATGGGGAACGGGCCTCGTTGGTGAGAGGGCTTGCGATCTCGGCCATACTCGTTATTGCGGCATCAGCTCCGGCGTTGAAAGGCACTGAGCGCTGGCCGCTGACCCATCGGCCATACGACCTGCGACATGCCGCCGTATCGCTTTGGCTCAACGCCGGGTGCCGGCCACCCAGGGCGCTCAGTGGGCCGGGCACAGCGTACATATTCTGTTATAGGTCTACGTCTCGCGCGTCGACGGGCAGGACGAGGCGGCGCAGAAACGGATCGAGGGAGCGTTGGGCACCGAGGTTCCGGGCACGGCCGAAGAGAAGCCCGGGAACGCCGACACGCAGACGACACAACCAGTGAGACACGACGGCCCCGAGCGGGGCCAAGTGAGACCGACTTAGCACCCATAGACGCGCTCCCTGGCCAGCGTTCGCGCTGGTCAGGGGCGTTTCTGGTGTCCAGAGGGGCGGAGGGTGTGGGATTCGAACCCACGAAGACATCGCTGCCTTACCGGTTTTCAAGACCAGCGCCATCGGCCACTAGGCGAACCCTCCTTGGCCGCCACCCGTGGGCGTACGGCCACGCATAGTCTGCCACGGCTCGCTCCGGGCGGCCCGGCGTCCCTCCCCGGTACGCCGGCCAGGCGGTCTGCCGTGTCCACTGTGGGCTGGGCGGTGCGCCTGCGGCACCCGGGAAGATCGGGAAGACTGGGCCCATGCGAGCCATCACGATTCCGGAGCCCGGTGGACCTGACGCGCTGGTGTGGGCCGAGGTGCCCGACCCGGAGCCGGGCCCGGACGAGGTGATCGTGGATGTGCGGGCCAGCGGGGTGAACAGGGCTGACCTGCTGCAACGGCAGGGGCACTACCCGCCGCCGCCCGGCGTGCCCGCGTACCCCGGGTTGGAATGCTCTGGGGTGATCACGGAGGTTGGCGCGGAGGTCGCCGGGTGGGCGGTCGGGCAGCAGGTCTGCGCGCTGCTGGCCGGCGGCGGGTACGCGGAGCGGGTCGCGGTCCCCGCCGGGCAGTTGCTGCCGGTGCCGGCCTGCGACCCGGTCGACGCGGCGGCGCTGCCCGAGGTGGCCTGCACGGTCTGGTCGAACCTGATCCAGGTGGCGCGGCTCGGCGCGGGCGACACGCTGCTGGTGCACGGTGGCGGCAGCGGGATCGGCACCTTCGCCATCCAGTTCGGGGCGGCCCTCGGCGTGACAGTGCTGACCACCGCGCGGGAGGCCAAGCACACCCGGCTGCGTGAGCTGGGCGCGGCGCACGTCATCGACTACCGGGAGCAGGACTTCGTCGAGGAGGTCCGGCGGATCACCGACGGACGCGGTGTCGACGTCATCCTCGACATCATGGGTGGGTCCTACCTGGGGCGGAACGTCTCCACGCTGGCCACTGGCGGTCGGCTCGTGGTGATCGGGATGCAGGGCGGGCGCAAGGCCGAGTTGGATCTCGGCGCGCTGATGACCAGGCGGGCCAGCGTCACCGCGACGTCGCTACGGTCCCGTCCGCTCGTTGAGAAGGCGGAGATCGTCCAGGGCGTACGGGACGAGGTGTGGCCGTTGGTCGAGGCGGGCCGGATCCGGCCGATCGTGGACCGGCGGCTGCCGATGACCGAGGCGGCGCAGGCGCACCGGCTCGTCGAGTCGAACGACCACTTCGGCAAGGTGCTGCTCACCCGCCCGCCGGGCGGAGGGTCGGCCGTCAGTTGAGCGTGCCGGCCGGCGTCGGGTCGACGATCGGTCTGGGCAGCACCAGTCGGGCGCCCGGGCCCTCGCCGGCCAGCGCGTCCTCCGGGTTGTTCAACGTGCAGCGCTGCAGGGACAGGCAGCCGCAGCCGATGCAGCCGTCCAGGTCGTCGCGAAGCCTGGTGAGCAGCCGGATCCGCTCGTCCAGCCGGCTGCGCCAGCTCGCCGACAGCCGCGCCCAGTCCTGCGGGCTCGGCGTGCGGGCCTCGGGGAGCGAGTCGAGTGCCTCCCGGATCTCGTCGAGCGAGACGCCGACCTGCTGGGAGATCCGGATGAAGGCGACCCGCCGCAGCTCGGCGCGGGCGTACCGGCGCTGGTTGCCGCCGGTGCGGTCGGCGCGGATCAGCCCGAGTCGCTCGTAGTAGCGCAGCGCCGACGGTGCCACCCCGGAGCGGGCGGACAGCTCACCGATCGTCAATGAATCCGGCATCCCCAGGTCCTTGAGTTGAAGTCCACTTCAACTAACACAGTAGTGGCATGGCCACCACACTGACCACCGACAGCAGCGCCCGACTGCCCGGGCTGATCCGACGACTGACCGGCGACGAGAAACACGCGCCGAGCGCGCACTCCACCGTCGACGTGCTCCAAGTGCTCTACGACCGGGTGCTGCGGGTCACCCCCGACACCGCCGACGACCCGGAGCGGGACCGGTTCCTGCTCTCCAAGGGCCACGGACCGGCCGCCTACTACGCGGTGCTCGCCGCGCACGGCTTCATCCCGGACGCCTGGCTCGACGACCTGGCCGGACCGGAGAGCCGGCTCGGCCACCACCCGGACCGACTCCTGGTGCCCGGGGTCGAGATCGGCTCCGGCTCCCTCGGGCACGGCCTCGGGCTGGCCGTCGGCACCGCGCTCGGCCTGCGCGCCCAAGGGCTGCGCAAACCCCGGGTGTACGTGCTGCTCGGCGACGCCGAACTGGACGAGGGATCCAACCACGAGGCGATCGCGTACGCCGGAGCGACCGGCCTGGACAGCCTCACCGCTGTCGTGGTCGACAACGCGTCGGCCAGCCACGGGTGGGCCGGTGGCATCGCCGGCCGGTTTACCGTCAACGGTTGGACAGCCGACACCGTCGACGGCCGGAACCACGAAGCCCTGTACGCGGCACTGACCGGGCACCGACCACGACACCCGCACCTGGTGGTCGCCCGCATCGGGAGCAAGGGATGACCGACATGCGTACCGCCTTCATCGACACCGCCACAGCGCTCCTCGACGAGGACCCGCGTACCGCGCTGGTGCTGGCCGACATCTCGGCGAGCCAGTTCGCCTCGGCCGGCCACCGCCACCCGGACCGGGTGCTCAACGTCGGGATCCGGGAGCAACTGATGATCGGAGTGGCCGGCGGGCTCGCCCTGACCGGGCTGCGTCCGATCGCGCACTCGTACGCGACGTTCCTGGTGGACCGGGCGTACGAGCAGATCAAGTTGGATCTGGACCACCAGGGCGTGGGCGCCGTCCTGGTCAGCATCGGCGCGTCGTACGACGGGTCGGCTGAGGGTCGCACCCATCAGTCGCCCGGAGACGTGGCGCTCTTCGACTCCCTCGGTGACGGCTGGACCGTCCGGGTGCCCGGCCACCCGGACGAGGTGGGGCCGCTGCTGCGCAACGCCGCGACCACCGACGACCCGATCTACCTGCGGCTCTGCGAGCAGCGCAACGCCGAGGCGTACCCGGACGCCACCCGGCTACGGGTGCTCCGGCGGGGCCCGACGAATGCGCCCCTCGTGGTGGCGGTCGGACCGATGCTCGACCCCACCCTGGCGGCGACCGAGGGAATGGACGTGACAGTGGCGTACACCCACACACCCCGGCCGCTCGACACGCCCGGGCTGCGGGCGCTCGCCAACACCGACGTGGTGTTGGTCGAGCCGTACCTGGCGGGAACGTCGAGCGCGCTCGTCAGCCGGGCCCTGGCGGACGTGCCGCACCGGCTGCTCGCCCTCGGGGTGGGTCAGACCGACCTGCGACGGTACGGCGATCCGGCCGACCACGCCCGGTGGCACGGGCTGGACGCCGACGGCCTGCGGCGGTCGATCAGCGCGTTCCTGGGGTCAGTTGGCGGCTGAGACGGCGGGGCGGCGGCGAGCGCGCTCGCGCCCGAGGATCCAGATCGCCTCGACGCCGTCCTTCCAGGTGATCTTCTTGCCCTCTTCCCGGCCGCGTGCCCGGTAGCTGATCGGCACCTCGTACGGCCGGATCCGGCGACGCAGCAGCTTGCCGGTCACCTCGGCCTCCATGCCGAAGCCGCGCGAGCGCACCCCGAGCGACCGGTAGAGCGCCACCGGCATCAGCTTGAAGCAGGTTTCCAGGTCGCCGATGTACGAGTTGAACAGCACGTTGGCCGCCATCGTGACGCCCTTGTTGCCCATCACGTACCAGAAGCTGTAGGCGCTGTGGCTGCCGAAGGTGCGATTGCCGTAGACCACAGTGGCCCGGCCGTCGAGCACCGGGTCGAGCAGCTTGGGGATGTCCTGCGGGTCGTACTCCAGGTCGGCGTCGAGGATGACCATGTAGTCACCCTCCGCGCTGTCGACCGCCGTCTTGATGGCGGCACCCTTGCCGGCGTTGCGCTGGTGGGTGATGACCCGAAGGCGCGCGTCGTCGGCGCGACCGAGGACCTCGCCGGTGCCGTCGCGGCTGCCGTCGTCGACGACGACCAACTCGATCTCACACGGATAGTCAACCGCCAATGCCTGCTTGAGGGCATCCGCGATGCGTTCTTCCTCGTTGTAGACCGGCATGAGGATCGAGAGCTTCACGGGGATCTCCACGGTGGCGGCAACACGTCGGCCATAGCCTAACCTGGTTGGTTTGTTTACCGCGTACCGCTACCGCTGGGCAGTCGACGCGGCGGCCTCAGATCAATGGTGTTTACTTCCGCCATGTCGGCTGCCGGCTCCCTGCTCGCGGTGATTCCTGCCGCCGCGGTGCTTTTGCTCATCGTCGCGGCGATGCCACGAGAGGCTGGCGCGGTGGCACCGCTGCGGCTCGCCGTGGTGCGCGCCGTTCTGCTCAGCGGGGCGTACGCGGTGCTCGTCGTCGAGGTGCTCGGCGCGTCGCATGCGCTGAGCCGAGGCGCGTTCACAGTCGCCTGGCTGCTTCTGCTGGTCGCAGCCGCGGCGGCGGTCGGTCTGCGCTGGCGACGGGCGACCCGCCCCGGGCAGCCGAGCGCCGCCGCACCGGTGCCGGTCAGCGCTGCGCCGGCAGTCAGCACCGCACCGCAGCCGGTCCCGGTCGGCGCTGTGGTGTCCGGTGGCGGACCCGACGTGTCCGTCCCGGCCGCCGAACGCGGTGAGCCCGGCCCCGCGCCGATCCGGGCCGCACGGGGGTTCGCTGACCTTCGTGCCGCAGCGGTCGAGGCGTGGCGTACGGCCCGGCCGGGTGAGCGGCTCCTCGCCGGCACGGTCGGCGGGCTGGTCCTGGTGGAGTTGCTGGTCGCGCTGCTGGCCGAGCCGAACAACTTCGACTCGCAGACGTACCACCTGCCGAAGGTGGAGCACTGGGTGGCCCAGGGCGACCTGGACTTCTGGCCCACCGCCATCCACCGGCAGGTGACCATTCCGCCCGGAGCCGAGTACCTGCTGCTGCACCTGCGCCTGCTCACCGGCGGGGACCACCTGCACAACCTGGTGCAGTGGGCGGCCGGAGTGGTCTGCCTCCTGGTGGCCGCACGGATCACCGCGCAGCTCGGCGGCGGCCGGCGGGCCCAGTTGCTCACCGCGTTCGTGCTGGCGACCACGCCGATGGTCGTGCTCCAGGCGACCAGCACGCAGACCGACCTGATCTGCGCGGCGTGGGTGGCCTGCGCGGCGACCCTGACGCTGGACGGGCTGAGTCGGCGGACCGGCTGGGGCACGCTGCTCGGGCTGGGGGCGGCCACCGGGTTGACCGCGGTGACCAAGACCAGCGGCCTGATCGCGGTCGGCCCGCTGCTGGTGCTCTGGGGCCTGGCCCAGTTGAGGCTGGCCCGGGCCGATCGATCGGCGCTGGCAGGCCCGACAGCGCCCGCCGGGGGTCGGCGGGCCTGGCCGATCGGCGGGTTGGCCCGCACTGTCGGCGGTTCGGTGCTGATCCTGGTGGTCGCTGCCGTGGTGGTCGGCCCCTTCCTGGCCCGGGTGACCGCCGAGTTCGGGCACCCGCTGGGGCCGCCCCGGCTGCGCGAGTCCATCCCCATGGAGCGGCACGACCCGGCGTCGATAGTGGTCAACGCGCTGCGGATCGGGCACACCGCATTCGACACGCCGCTTGCACCGCTGCGTCGGGCCGGAGCCGAGGTGATCATCAGCGGCGCCGAGGCGATCGGGGTCGACCCGCAGGACCGCGCGATCACCTTCGGGCGGGAGCTGTTCCCGGAGCCGGCCTGGTATCCGGACGAGGACCGGGTGGCGTTCCCGCTGGCCGGGGCGTTGGCGGTGATCGGTGCGGTGATCGCGCTCGCCCGACCACGGCGGATCACTTCCGAGCGGGCGGGGTCGCTGCGGACGTACGCCGTGGTGGTGCTGACCGCCGTGCTGCTGCATACCGCGATGATCAAGTGGCAGCCGTGGGGCAACCGGCTGCTGCTCTACGCCGTCGTGCTCGCCACGCCCCTCGCCGGCCTCTGGCTGGACGCTCTCCTGCGCAACCGCGCGGGTGGGCGTCGAACTGTTGCCACCGTGGCGGCCGTCACCGTGCTGGCCACCTCGGCGCTGGCCGGAGTGCTCGCACTGTCGTACGGCTTCCCGCGCCGGCTGGTCGGCGCCGGCTCGGTGTTCACCACCTCGGACTGGGACACCCGGTTCCTGCGCCGCCCCCAGTGGGCCGACGAGTTCCGCTGGGCGGCGACATCGGTCCAGGACAGCGGTGCGCGACGGATCGGGCTGGTGCAGCAGAACGACAACTGGGAGTACCCGTGGTGGCTGCTGCTGCGGCAGCCCGACGGCGGCTCACCGGACCTGGTGGCGTTGCAGTCGGTGTTGCCGGAACGACCGCCGGCTGATCCCGCCTCGGTCGACGCGATCGTCTGCACCGGCAACAAGGCCGCCTGCGCCAAACTCGTCCCGGTCGGCTGGCGGCTGGAGTTCCGCAGCTATGTCGGCTACGCCCTGCCGCCGGGCCGCTAAAGCCGCCGTGGAGGGTCGGATAGTCCGATCCGAGCGGTTCTGCATTCCGCGCGCAAGGATCTGAGGCGCATTCACATTTGCTGATTCGCACGTTACCGTCTGGTAACTCAATCGACGTCCCGCGATTGAGCCGAAAGGAGTGCGTCGATGCCTGCAATCCCCGCCAGGCCGCCCGAACGCGCGACCCGACGACGGGCCATCACCGTCGCCGTCGCCGCCGCTCTCGTCCTACCGATGCTCGCCGGACCGGCCACCCCCGCCACCGCAGCCGACCGACCAGCCGTCCAACCACTCCCCTCCAACCTCGAAGCCATCCGGGCCGCCGAGGCGACCGCCCTCTACGGCAGCCCGGCGATCCGTCCGATCGAACAACGGCGTACCGCGCTGATCACCATGGGCGACAGTCAGATCTCCGGTGAGGGCGTCGGCAACTACGTCCCCGGCACCCACCAGGACGGCAACTGGTGCGACCGCTCGTACGACCAGGCGGTGTTCCGCACCGGCATCCCGTCGGACGCGCGCTACAACATCGCCTGCTCCGGTGCCACCCCGTGGAACCTCATCGCCGGCGGCCCCACCCAGCACAACGAGCTCAACCAGGGCGACTACCTGGGGATCAAAGCGCGCAACACGCACGTGAAGCTGATCTGGGTGGTGGTCGGCGCGAACGGCGACGGCACCATCCAGTTCGGCCCGGTCGCCACCGACTGCGCTGTCAGCCGGGTCTTCCTCCAGGGCAACTGCTACCCCGACTACACCGACCAGTGGACGATCCGCACCGACGGCAGCCGCCGGGCGGTTGCGGACGCCCTCACCGACATCCGGCAGACCATGACCAGGGCCGGCTACCTGCGCACGGACTACGAACTGGTGCTCATGTCGTACCCGAGCCCGGCCAGCCCGGACGTGGAGGACAACCCGAACTTCCCCGGCTGGTACTCCGGCGGCTGCCTGCTCTACCTGGCCGACGCCGCGTTCGCCCGGAACAAGGCGGTGCCGCTGTTCGAGTCGGCGCTGCGGTCGGCGGCCGCGCAGACCGGGACCCGTTATCTGGACGCCAGCCGGCTCTTCCACGGCCACGAGGTGTGCACCGACAACACCTCGGTACGCGGCCTCTTCATCGAGGTCGGCATCTGGAACGAGAACGCCGCCCGGCAGTCGTTCCACCCCAACGCGCGTGGGCACGGCATGTTCGCCCAGTGCATCACCCAGTTCTGGAACTCCGGGCAGAACCAGGCCACCTGCGTCGACCCGGCCAGCACCGGCAGCGGCGTGCTCTACTCCGGCCTGATGCAGTTCAAGCAGTTGCGCAACCTGGGGACCAGCACCTGCGTCGACGGTAAGGGGTACGACTCCCGCAACGGCACCGCCCAACAGTCGTACGGCTGCCACGGCGGGCGCAACCAGGGCTTCTGGTACGACTCGGCCAAGCGGTCGCTGCACTCGGAACTTTCCCACGACCGTTGCCTCGATGTCGCCGGCGGGTCGATGACGGCCGGCACCGCGGTCAACATCTACGACTGCAACGGCACTGCCGCCCAGCAGTTCGCCTTCGTCGGCAACCAGATCAAGCCGGCCGCCGCGAGCAACCTCTGCGTGGCGTTCGACAGCCCGTCGTCGGGCGCTCCCCGGCTGCGGTTGGCCACCTGCTCCACCAGCACCAGGCAGCAGTGGTCGTTCGAGGCACGTACCGCCGCCAACCCGGTCGGCTACGGTCACGACGACTTCATCGGCTCCCGCGTCTACTGACACCGGGAAAGGGGGCCCTGGCGTCGGCCAGGGCCCCCTTTCGCTCACTTGGCTCGGGGGATGAGGATGAGCCGGGCCACGCCCTTGTCGCCGTCCTTCGCGCCGGCGACGCCGAGCGTCGCGCCGACCTTCACCTCGCTCGGCTGCACCGTGGCCCGCCGCTCGACCACCCGCAGGTCGTCGCCGAAGGTCCAGGTCATCGTGAAGCCGTCGGTGGACTTGACGGTCATCGAGTCGCCGTCGATCGCTGTCACCTCGCCGCGCTGCACGGCGACGGTCTGCGTACCGCCGTCCTTCGTCTTCACCACCGCCTCACCGTGCAGGGTGTTCTTGCGCAGCAGCACGCGGGCCTGGCGGCGCTTGCGCCACTCCTCACCGCGCTTCTCCCGGGCCTTCTCCTTCGCGCTGGGGGACGAACCCGGCGTCGGCGTGGCCGGTGCGGCGACGGTCAGCACGTCCAGGTCGTCGGCGTCGAAGCCCATCGCGGCCAGCGCCTGACCCTCGACTCCCATGGCGGCGGCGACCTCGACGGCGACATCCCGGGCGGGCTGGCTGGCCACCTCGGCCGCCCCGCAGCCGCTGACGCCGAGCGCGACCGCCGCGAGCAGTGCCGTGGTGCCGGTGGCGATACCCCAACGTGGCATGACTCTCCCTCTCGGTCAGTGGAGCCCTCAGCCTTGCCGGGAACGACGAGCGGAGCGTCAGGACGATGTTCGAGTCAGGTAAGGATCACCGGGCAGCCGGACGGTGAAGGCGGCACCGCCCTCCGGCGCGTGCCCGGCGGCGATCTCCCCGCCCAACCGGCGGACCAGCCCGGCGGCCAGCGCCAACCCCAGCCCGCTGCCCACCTTGCGCACCCCCCGGTACCGCTCGTGCAGCGCACCGCGTTCGAAGGCCACCGCCAGGTCGTCGTCGGTGAAGCCGGGCCCGCCGTCGCGGACCTCGAACACGCCGCCGTGCGCCGGGTCCGCGCCGGCCGGCCGGACCGCGAGCACCACCGGCGACCCCGGGGGTACGACCCGCAGCGCGTTCTCCAGCAGCCCGTCCAGGACCTGCCGGATCCTCCCCGGATCGGTGTACGCGGGCACCGGCTGACCGGGCGTCTCCACCCGGAACGGCACGCCCACCGCCGCGCACCGACCGGCCCAGGTCGGCTCCGCGTCCACTGCCAGTTGAGTCAGGTCCACCGGCACCGGCTCCAGGGGAAAGTCGGCGGCCTCCAGCCGGGCCAGTGCCAACAGGTCGCCGATCAGCCGGTCCAGGTGCTGGGCCTCGGCCAGCATCGTCCGACCGGTGTCCACCGTGTCGTCGGCGCCGAGCACCCCGTCGGCGAGCGCCTCGGCGTACCCCCGGATCGCGGTCAGCGGGGTGCGTAGCTCGTGCGAGACGGAGAGCAGGAACTCCCGCTGTCGGCCCTCGCTGGTGGCCAGAGCGGCAGCCAGACCGTTCAACGCCTCGGCCAGGTCGGCTACCTCGTCCGGCGACTCGACCGGCACCCGAACGGCCCGGTCACCGGCGCGCAGCCGGGCGGCGGCGGTTGCCGCGACCCGGATCGGCCGGGCCAGCCGACGGGCCAGCAGCAGCCCTGCCACCACACCGGCGGTCAACCCGGCCAGCAGCGGCAACCAGAGACTGAGCAGCACCCGGGCCCACAGCCCGTTGGCCAGCGGACGGGAGAGCACCACCCCGTTGCCGCCGGGCAGGGCCCGACCCTCGACCAGGGCCCGCTCACCGTTGACGGAGCGGCGGGCCGACACGTTGCGGCCCTGCCCGATCCGCTGCACCACCCGGGGTGGCAGACCCGCCCGGTCGACCGCCCCACGCCGGATCAGGTACGCGTCGATGCCCTGGTCGCGCAGTTGTTGGATGAGCCGTTCCTCGTCGGCGCTGCGCCCCCGGTCGAGGCGGGTCCGCAGCACCTCGGCGGCGAGTCGGGCCTGGGCGGCGAGCGCCTCCTGCTCGCTGCGCTCCGCGCCACGGATCGCCAGCGGCACCGCGACGATGGCGGTGACCAGCACCGACACCAGCGCCACCGCGCAGGTGACGAGCACCGCGCGGGCGGTCAGCGTACGGCCGGGTCGGCCTCGTCGGGGTGCGCTGGGTGGGGCGCCGACCACCGGCAGGGCCATGGTCGGCGACTCGACGTGCCGGGGGTGGTCAGGCATCTACCGCGTACCCGACGCCGCGATGGGTCCGGATCACGCTCGCCGGGCCGAGCTTCGCCCGCACCTGGGCGACGTGCACGTCCACCGTCCGGGTGCCGGCGTGCGCCGCGTAGCCCCAGACTCCGGCCAGCAGCTCCTCCCGGGTGAAGACCCGGCCGGGCCGGGCCATCAGGTGGGCCAGCAGGTCGAACTCGGTGGAGGTGAGCTGCACCGGGGCACCGGCGGCGGTGACAGTGCGGCGGGCCGGGTCGAGGGTCACCGGGCCGACGACACGTGGGCGGTCCGCGCCCTCCGGGCCGCCGGCGGATCGGCGCAGCACCGCGCGGACGCGGGCAACCAGTTCCCGAGGGCTGAACGGCTTGGTGACGTAGTCGTCGGCACCCAACTCCAGGCCGACGATCCGGTCCACCTCGTCGTCGCGGGCGGTGAGGAAGATGACAGGGGTCCAGTCGCCGGCCTCGCGCAGCCGGCGGCAGATCTCGGTGCCGGGCAGACCCGGCAGCGCGATGTCCAGGACGCAGGCCACCGGGCGCATCCGGCGGGCCGCGCTCAGACCGGCCTCGCCGTCACGTTCCAGGTGGACGCCGAACCCGTCCCGGGTCAGGTAGAGCCGGACCAGGTCGGCGATGGCCGGCTCGTCCTCCACGACGAGGACGAGCCCGCGATGCGGTGGTTCGACGGTCACCGGCCCATGATTGCCGACCGCGGAGGCTCGGCGCGATCGGTGTGTGTTCGAGTTCGGTAAAGGCGGGGTCAGCTCACCAGGATGGAGCGAACAGCCCGGGTCGGGCGGCGGCCGGCGCGTCACCGATGCTGGCGACGACCCGCGCGCCGGGCGGCCGCAGGCGGGTCCGGAACGCCTGGTTGAGCAACGCGTCGAGCTGCCAGACCTGCTTCGGGTGGCTGGTCCGGATCAGGAACCGCTCACGGATCCCGTCGATCGCGGTGGCCGCCATCTCGACCGACTGCAGCCGCGGGTCCGGGCTCCAGGTGACGTTGCTCAGCTCGCGCAACTCGGTGTTGAGGTGCAGGCGCAGTCGGTGCAGGAGGCGGGTCTGCTGGGTCACCACCAGGCGGCGGTGCGTGAGTAGCAACAGGTAGTCGCCGGTGACCGGGCGGTCGGGGCGGCTGCAACGGGTGACCAGGATGGTGGCGTCACCGGAGCCGACGCAGCGCCGGAAGACCGGCATGTGCCGGCTCACCGTCTGCACGGCCAGGCCAGCCTCAGCGGCGGCCGGGAGGAACGTTCGGGAGAAGACGTCCATGACCTGCCCAACGACGTCCCCAGCAGGGTGACGTGGGTCACGCGGAATTTTTGGAAGTTCCACGCCGCCTGTCGCACTGCCTGTCCGACTTCCGACTCGGACGGATCATGGTCAGGCGTTCGGCTGAAGTGGACTGGCGGCGAACAGCTCCTCCAGCCACCCCGGGACCGCGTCGGCGTACTCGGCGCGGGACTCCTCGGCGGTGTCCAGCGCCCGACGCCAGGACAGCGACCGGCTCACCGGACCCAGGCCGATAGCGAGGTCGGCGGCCTCCACGAGGGTCCGCCGGTCGTACCGGTCGGTCCACACCTCCAGGTACGCGTCGCGCAACCGCACCAGCTGGGCGTCGTCGGGGGCAAGCTTCCCGGCGTGCCCGACGGTGCGCAGGGTCACCAGCAGCGTGCCGAACGGGTGCGCCACGGAGGCGTCGCCCCAGTCGAAGTACCGGTACCCAGCCGCGCCGGCGAAGACGTTGCCGTCGTGCAGGTCGTCGTGTTGCACGGTCGCCGGAATGCCGAGGTCGGCGAGCCGACGGCACCGCTGCGCGTACGCCGGCAGCTCGGCCCGCAACCGCTCGTGCATTTCCGGACGGAGCCCACCCTCGGCGCCGATCAGCAGCGCCTCGTGATCATCGAGCAGCTCGGCGAAGAGACCGGCCAGCACCTCCGGACGCTGATCCGGCACGCCCGAGGCGACCATCTCGTCGGCGTGCGACGCGCTCGCCAGTTGCAGCGCCGCGTACCCGGGCAGCGCCCGCTCCCAGTGCGCCAGGTCGGGGTCGCGCGCCAGCACGTCGCGCAACGACTCGCCGCCGTCGGGCAGCAGCGACCAGCCCTGCGCCGGGTCCACCGCGATCGGCGTGAGCACCCGGTCGGGCGTCAACTCGGCGAGCGCCGCGATCAGGACCGCCTCGTGCACGGTGCCCGGGTTGTTGGCCTTGAACCAGACCGGGCCGTCGTCGGTGGGCACCCGCCACACCAGCGACCACGGCCGCAGCCTCGGCTCCACCGGCCCGGTCACCCGTCGGCCGGCACGGCTGAGCTGCGCGTCGACCCAGGACCGGGCCCGCACCTGCCACTGCTCGCTGGACCAGTCGGGGGCACGCTCACCGGCGATCGTCGTCACGCTGGGCACCCTAGGCCGTCTGCCCGACGTTGGGGACCGCTTTTCCGGCCGGCACGTCGCGGCGTCCCACCGAAGGCCCACACCTCTGCCGATTGCGCACTCTGCGAGATGCGCCGAGACAACCCTGAGCGACATCATCGCTGCGCATAGTCACGCGCGAATCGGCCCGGGGAGTAGAGCTATGACGGAAACGCCGACCACAGGCACCCGAGACT
This sequence comes from Micromonospora sp. NPDC049089, assembly GCF_040648775.1. Taxonomy (NCBI): domain Bacteria; kingdom Bacillati; phylum Actinomycetota; class Actinomycetes; order Micromonosporales; family Micromonosporaceae; genus Micromonospora; species Micromonospora sp. NPDC049089. The sequence continues at coordinate 78,208 of NZ_JBEZEH010000001.1, read as the reverse complement.
TCGCGAGACCCTTCGTCGCGGAGCGTCCACACCGCAACGGGCTCATCATCGCGGTGAGCGTGGCGGCCGGAGTCCTGCTTGCCGTGCTCTGGTCCTACGAGTTCGTCGACTCGGTCATCGGTGACAGTGTCGCCAGCGGGCTCCTCGGTCACGACGCGAAGGCGACGGCGATCTCCGGTACCGCCGCCGGCCTGGTGTTCGCGTTCGTGTCGGGCCTCGCTGGCACCTTCACCGCGTGCAACATCGCGATGCTCGCGTCCATCGGGCCGCTCGGCGCGGCAAGCGGCGGCAACGGCGACCGGCTCCGGCTGCTGTTGCGGCCGGTCGGCTACCTCACCCTGGGCATGGTCGCCGTCGCTGCGGCGTACGGATTCATTGGAGTCCTCCTGGGCGACCGGCTCCCTCAGCTGTCCACCGAGACCGCCGGTGGGGTGCCGGTACGCATCATCCAGTCGTCAGTGGTGTTCGGTGTCATCGGACTGGCCCTCATCTACCTCGGGCTGGCCGCGATCGGGACGGTGCGGGACGTGTTCGCCGACCGACCGGTCGCGCGGGTGATCACTCTCGGCGCGCTCATCGGCGGCTTCCTCATCGGCCGGCCGTACCCGCTGTTCAACAAGTTGTTCCACTGGGCGGTCGACAGCGGCAACCCGCTGTACGGTTCGGCCGCGTTCGTCCTGCAGTCCCTCGGCAACATCGTGGTGGTCACCGCGCTGTTCGCACTGCTGATCATGCTCACCCGCGGCCGGTTCATCGGCTGGCTCGCCGCCGACGTGCGGCGCAGCATGGTGCTCAGCGGCGCCCTGCTCATCGCCCTCGGGGTCTTCACAGTCGTGTACTGGGACGTCCGGGTGCCTTCGATCTTCGGCTTCGGCTGGTTCCCCACCATGTTCTACAACCACTGACGCCGGTCCGGACCTGCCGCCCGAGGCGAAGACGGCACGTTCGAAGATGCTCCGGCACGTCAGGTCACCGATGCTGTTCGGATGACTGGCGCGGCAGATCCGGACCGCTGGAGTGTGGCCAACACGGCACTGCGAACGGCAACCGACCGGTTCACCGACCTGGTGGCCGCCGCGCCCTCGCCCGTCGTCATGGCGACCGCCGATTGGACAGTGGCCGACACGCTGGCACACGTGGTGTCGATCGCGATGTTGTACGTGTCGAGACTGGAGGGCACCGAGGTCCCCATCCGGGTGCCAGGGCTGGAGGACCTGCTCGCCACCACGAACGTGGACACGGTGGCCGACGTCAATGCCCACGTGCTCGCCCACTTCACCGAACGCGACCCGCAGGTGCTGCTGACGCAGCTGAACACCATGGTCGACCGCCTCCTGGCGACGTCGGCTGACCCGCGATCGACGGTGAGTTGGTTGGGCAACGCGCGGGTGACGGTCGGCGGCCTGTTCGCCCATCTGACCAACGAGCTGCTGGTGCACGGCTGGGACATCGCCCGGGCACTCCGCCGGGCGTGGCCGATGCCGGACGAGCACGCCGCGCTCTACTGGGACCTGTTCATGTTCGACATGCTGCGCGACACGTACGGGGTGCTGCTCAACACCGAACTGCCGACGCCCCGGCACGATGTGTCGGTGCAGTTCCGCTCACGGTACGTGCCGACGACGACGCTGACCCTGGGCGACCGCCGGGTGTGGATCGCGGCTCCCGACGCCCCGTTCGACGCGAGCGTGACGTTCCGCCCCGCCCGGTTCAACCTGATGATGTTCGGCCGGATCAGCACCGCGCAGGCGGTGCTGCGGCGCGACGTCGTCATCGGTGGGCCGAGGCCGTGGCGACTGCCCGCGTTCCTCCGGGTCGTGCACATGCCCAACGGCCGGCTCGCGCCCCCACCAGCGCCCCGGCGGAGGTGACCGGTGTGTGGCGGTGTCCTCAGACCAGCTCGACGATTGTGGCGTTGGCCATGCCGCCGCCCTCGCACATGGTCTGAAGGCCGTAGCGGATGCCGTTGTCCCGCATGTGCTGGAGCATGGTCGTCATGATCCGGGCACCGGAGCCGCCGAGCGGGTGGCCGAGGGCGATCGCCCCGCCACGCGGGTTGAGCCGCTCCGGGTCCGCCTCGGTCTCCGCCAGCCAGGCCAGCGGCACCGGGGCGAACGCCTCGTTCACCTCGTACACCCCGATCTCCTCGATGCCCAGCCCCGCGCGGCGCAGCGCCTTCGCGGTGGCCGGGATGGGTGCGGTGAGCATGGTGACCGGGTCGTCGGCGGCGACCACGGCGGTGTGGATCCGGGCCAGCGGGCGCAGGCCGTGTCGGCTGGCCCAGTCGGAGGTGGTCACCGCGAGGGCCGCGGCGCCGTCGGAGATCTGGGACGCGGAACCGGCGGTCACCACGCCGTCGGCGCGAAACGGGGTGGCGAGCTCACCCAGCTTCTCCAGGGAGGTCTCCCGGCGGATGCCCTCGTCGGCGGCGAACTTGCCGCCGTCGGCGAGCGGCACCGGGGTCAGCTCCGGGTCGAACGCGCCGGCGTCCTGCGCGGCGGCCGCCTTCTCGTGGCTGGTCAGCGCGAACTCGTCCAGTTGGGTACGCGAGAGACGCCACCGTTGGGCGATCAGCTCGGCCCCGACCCCCTGGTTGAACGGCAGCGGCGCGTCGTCGGCGAAGCCCTCGACGCCTCGGTAACGGGCGCGCAACTGGTCGCTGAACGGCATGCCGCCGGCCACACTGGAGCCCATCGGCACCCGGGTCATCGACTCGACGCCGCCGGCGACCACCAGGTCGGCCTGACCGGAGAGCACCGTCGCGGCGGCGAAGTGCAGGGCCTGCTGGCTGGAGCCGCACTGCCTGTCGAGCGTCGTGCCGGGGACCGTCTCGGGCCAGCCGGCGGCGAGCACGCCGTTGCGGGCGATGTTCCACGACTGCTCGCCGACCTGGGACACGCAGCCCCAGAAGACATCGTCGACCTGGGCCGGGTCGAGCCCGGTGCGCTCGGCGAGGGCGCGCAGCACGTGCGCCGAGAGGTCGACCGGGTGGACGCCGGCGAGGCTGCCCTTGCGCCGTCCGACCGGGGTACGTACCGCGCCGACGATGACCGCGTCACTCATGTTTACTCCCCGGTAACTTGGGCTGCCCCGATCCTACGTCGTCCCTCGACCCTCCGGCGTCGATCATGGACTTGTGGTGGGCAGAAGCTCCTGCTTCGCACCATATGAGGGGCACCACAACTGCATGATCGACCCGCGCGGGGGCGGCGATTCGGCGTACCGCTGGCATGCTGGGCGGGTGACTGAGACCTCCCCGGCCCGGCAGTGGCGAGTGCCGGCGAGCCTGCCGGCGGCGAAACTGGCCGGTGCGGTTCTGCTCATCGCGCTCGGTCTGCTCTTCGCCGACGGCGACCCGGTCCGGCTGGCACTGGCCGTCCTGGCCGCCGCCGCGCTGGCCGGCTGGGCGGTACGTGACCTGGTCGCGCCGGTCCGGTTGGCGGTGGACCCGGCCGGGCTCACCGTCATCCACGGCTTCGCCGGCCGGCGGCTGCTGCCCTGGTCGACGGTCGAGGCGATCGCCGTCGACCGGCGGCCCCGCCTCGGGCTGACCAGCGAAACCCTGGAGATCGACGCGGGCAACTCGCTGCATCTGTTCGGCCGGTACGACCTGGGGGCCACCCCGGAAGAGGTGGCCGCCGCACTGCGCGCCGTCCGCCCTGTCAGGTGAGCAGTGCGGCGGTCTGTCAGGTGAGCAGTGCGGCGGTCTGTCAGGTGAGCAGTGCGGCGGTCCGGAAGAGCACCAGCGCGAGCAGGATCAGCAGGATCAGCGCCCCACCGGTGACCTGCACCAGCGTGCGCCGACCACGTGGCGCGTACGCGAGCACCAACGCCATCAGCGCGCCGACCACCAGGCCGCCCAGGTGCCCGGGAATCGAGATGCCCGGCACGGCCAGCGTGAACACCAGGTTGATCACCAGGATCGGGATGATCCGTGAGATGTCCCGGCCCAACCTGCGCTCGATGATGATCAGCGCGGCGAAGAGACCGAACACGGCCGTCGACGCGCCGACGGTGGCCGCCCGCGGGCTGCTGAACAGGTAGGCGGCCACGTTGCCGCCGAGGCCCGCGATCAGGTAGAGCGCGGCGAACCGCACCCGCCCGAGGTTGGCCTCCAACGACCGGCCGAGCACCCACAGCGCCCACATGTTGAGCAGCAGGTGAAGTACGCCATAGTGCAGGAACATCGCCGTGACCAGCCGGTACCACTGGCCCTCGGCGATCCCGCCCAGCGTGTAGTCGGAGAGGTAGGCCCGGCCGAGCACCGCACCCCACTCGGTCAGCGGCGTGCTGCCACCCATCAGGCCGCCGAAGCCGGAGCCGCCGACCGCCGCGTCCCCGCCCCGGGCTGAGGCGATGGAGGCCAGCAGGAACAGCACGTTCACGGCGATCAGCGCCTTGGTGACATAGCCGTGCCGGCCGGCCGTACCGCCGCCGAAGGCGGTACGCGCCGGCCGGACACTGCGACGTCCCTCGTTGACGCACTCCGGGCACTGGTGCCCGACCGCGGCATCCCGCATGCAGTCCGGGCAGATCGGCCGGTCACAGCGGGAACACCGGACGTAGGTTTCCCGGCCGGGGTGCCGGTAGCAGACCGGGGTGGTCGGTGGAGACTCGCTCACCGGGCCGACCCTCCGTCCGCCACCGCACGGTCCACCGGCACCGGCTGTGCTCCGGAGCGCTCAATCATGCGAGCAAAGGTACCTCGCCGGTCGCTCAGGAAGCGGACCGCTCGATCTCGACCCGCTCGATGACGACGTCCTGGAGCGGACGGTCGCTCGGACCGGTCGGGGTGCTCGCGATCGAATCCACGATCTTCACCGACTGCTCGTCGGCGACCTGGCCGAAGATCGTGTGCCGGTTGTTGAGGTGCGGCGTCGGGGACACCGTGATGAAGAACTGCGAACCGTTGGTGCCCGGTCCGGCGTTCGCCATCGCCAGCAGGTACGGACGGTCGAACCGCAGCTCCGGGTGGAACTCGTCGGCGAACTTGTAGCCCGGGCCGCCCCGGCCGGTGCCGGTCGGGTCGCCCATCTGGACCATGAAACCGCTGATCACCCGGTGCGAGATGGTGCCGTCGTAGTACGGACCACTGCCCGGCTGACCGGTGCGCGGGTCGGTGTACTCACGGTTGCCCTCGGCCAGGTCGACGAAGTTGCGGACGGTCTTCGGCGCGTGGTTGGGGAAGAGCTCCAGCCGGATTGGGCCAGCGTTGGTGTGCAGGGTGGCGTAGACAGCCTCGGCCACGGGTACTCCTCACTCGTTGGTCAGTTCCATGCGGATCCTCCCATGTGCCCGATCTGGCATCGCGGAGGCATCCGAAGGTGGAGGATGACGAAGGAACAACTCCCAGGAGGTAGGACCGTGTTTGGATTCGGGCGGCGTAAGTCCCAGGGGCAGTTGGCGAAGGCCGAGCTGAACCAGAGCATCAGCCACCTGATGCTGGCAGCCAACCACGCCGCGAAGGGCGCTGGCGCGACCGTCGGCCCGCGGGTCCAGGTGGCCCGAGGTTACGTCGCACCGACCGCCGCGAAGGTACGCGACCGCGCGTCGACCGGCTGGGGGACGACTCTCACCACGCTGGCACCGCTGGCGGCGGCTGCGCGTGACGGCGCCGCGCAGGCAGGGCCGCTGACCAGGAAGGCCAAGTCGAAGACCATGCGGATCACCGGGAAGAAGAAGCAGCCGCGTCGTCGCGGCTCGATGATGACCGGCCTGTTGGCGGCGGGTGCCATCGCCGGCCTGGCCGGCGCGGTCGCGCTGCGTCGCCGCCGGGAGCAGCAGGAGTGGGCCGAGTACGACCCGACCCGCAGCACCCTGGAGCCGATGCGCGACGAGGTCGACTCGATCGAGGTGCGTACGCCGTCCGCCGCCCGGGGCTCCGACGGGTCCGCCATGTCCGGCGCGGCGGGGATGACCGGCGCGGGCAGCTCGGCGGTGGCCGGCGGCTCCAGCGCCAGCACCACCGCCCCGGCCAAGCAGACCGCTGTCCGCCCGACCGACAAGGTCCCGTCGGTCGCCGAGGGCGCCACCGACGTCTCCGGTCGGCCGACCGACGACCTCACCAAGGCGCTGGGCAAGGACACGGCCCGCACCAACGGCCGCCGCTGAGCTGAACAGCAGCGCATCGAAGCGCCGGCGAGTGGTCACCCACTCGTCGGCGCTTCCGCGTGCGCGGCGCTGTCGCCGGTTCAGAGCCAGCCGTTGCGGCGGAACCAGCGGTAGAGGGCAAGTGAGACGCCGAGCATGAGGGCGAGGGCCACCGGATAGCCGTACGTCATCTTGAGCTCGGGCATGTTGTCGAAGTTCATGCCCTCGACGCCGGCGATGGAGGTCCAGACCGCGGCGATGGCCGCCCACGCGGCGATCTTGCGCATGTCGTTGTTCTGGTCGACGGTGACCTGGGCCAGCCGCGCCTGGAGGATCGAGTTCAGCAGGTCGTCGTAGGAGTTCACCTGCTCGACGGTGCGGCTCAGGTGGTCCTGCACGTCCCGGAAGTACTTGCGGATCTCCTTCGGCACGTCCCGGTTGACCTGGGAGGTCAGCGTCATCAGCGGCCGTTGCAACGGCACCACCGCCCGCTTGAACTCGACCAGCTCCCGCTTCATCTGGTAGATCCGCTGGATCCGCCCGTGGCCCTGCCGGTCGAAGACCTCCGCCTCCAGCACGTCCAGGTCGTCCTCGATCTGCTCGGCCACCTCCAGATAGAGGTCGACCACCCGGTCGGTCACCCCGTACGCCACCGCCCACGGGCCGTGCAGCAGCAACTCCTGCTTGGTCTCCAGGTCGGCGCGGATCGGGGCGAGCCGGCAGGCGTCGCCGTGCCGGACGCTGATCACGAAGTTCGGGCCGATGAAGAGCATCACCTGCCCGGTCTCCACCACCTCGGAGTTCTCGGTCAGCTCGGTGTGCTCGCAGTAGCGGGCGGTGCGCAGCACCAGGAAGACGACGTCGCCGAACCGCTCCAGCTTGGGGCGCTGCTCGGCCTTGACCGCGTCCTCGACCGCCAGCTCGTGCAGGCCGTAGGTCTCCGCGATGGCGGTCATCTCGGCAAGCTCCGGCTGGTGCAGACCGATCCAGACGAAGCCGTGCTCCTCGCGGCGGGCAGCGGCCAACGCCTCCGCGTAGGTCCAGTCGCCGGGCTGCCGCTTGCCGTCGACGTAGAGCGCGCAGTCGACCACGGCGCTGCGGCCGGTGCCAGTGCCCGTCGGGGCCGGCGCGGGCGGCGAGCCGTCGGCGTTGAGGATCCGGGTCATCGCCCGGACCGGGGAGGGCCACGCCCGAGGTCGCAGCACCCGACCGGTGGTCGACGGTGCCGTCCGGTCCCGCTCTGTCCGATCCGTCATCGCGTCACCTCCCGCGCTCAGTCAGCGGCTTGCAGGCTACGCCGATCGCGGTCGAGGACCGGTGTGACGGCGGTCGCGTGGGGGCGGCGCCGGGCGGGCCGGGCCGCATCGGGGGGTGTGCGGGGGACGACACGGCCCACCCGGCACCTGTGGGGGCGGGAGGTTGTGCTGCCGCGTCGACCCGGCGGGACCGGGCCCGGAGGCCGGCGGTGAACACCGCAGCTCGCGGGGTGACGCTCGCAGCATTGTGGGCCAGCCGGCCGCCCGGAGGGGAGCCCCGGGACGGCCGGCATCGTCGTTCTGTCAGGAACCCGACAGTTGAGTCAGCTGCGGACGGCCTCGACGGCCGAGGCGAGCCGCCGGACACCCTCGTCGATCCGGTCGGCGGTCACCGCCGAGAAGGCCAGTCGGAGAGCGTGCCGCCCGCCGTCCAGCACGAAGTCACTGCCCTTGACCACGGCGACCCCGCGCTCGGCCGCCGCCGGGGCGAGCCGGTCGACAAGCACGTCCTCCGGGAACTCCACCCAGAGGAAGTAGCCGCCGTCGGGCTCCACGAACCGCGCCTGCGGCAGGTGCCGGCGCAACGACTCGGCGAGCACCTGGGCACGCTCGCCGAGCGCCGCCCGAACCGTCTCGATCGAGCGGTCGATGTCACCGGAGACGCAGAACTGGTGCACGATCGCCTGGGACACCATCCCGGGGGAGATGTAGAGGCTCGTCGCGTTCTTCGCGATGGAGGCGATCAGGTCGGCCGGGCCGACCAGGTAACCGACCCGCACACCCGGGCAGACCGTCTTGGTGAAGCTCGACGCGTGCACCACCACGTTGCGGGTGTCCAGCGAGAGCATCGACGGCAGCGCCTCGCCACGGAAGCGGACGTCCGCGTACGGGTCGTCCTCGAAGATCGTGAACTCGTACTCGGCGGCCAGGTCGAGCAGCTCCCGGCGCTTCTCCAGGGACAGCGTCATGCCGGCCGGGTTCTGGTAGTTCGGGATGACGTGCGCGAGCCGGGGGCGGACCCCGGACTCCAGCAGCTTGCGCAGCTCGGCAGTGTCCAGGCCGTCCGGTTGAACGGCGACGCTGTGCAGCTCACTGCCCATGCGCTGGAGGTTGAGCAGCGTCCGGTCGTACGTCGGGCGCTCCACCACCACCGCGTCGCCCGGGCGGACCAGGTGGTCGAAGAGGAACGCGTCGGCCTGGAGCGACCCATTGGTGACCAGCACCTGGTCGGCCTCGACCCCGTGCTTCTCGGCGATCCACTTCCGCAGCGGGAGGTACCCGACGGAGGTGCCGTACGCCGTCACCCCCGCGGGGTCGGCGTCGAAGGCGCGGACGGCGGCGGCCTTGAGCCCTTCGACATCGACGATGTCCAGGGAGGGAGCCCCACGGGCAAAGGAGATCAACTGCTCGGCGGTCATGGATATTGAGCGTACGGGCGGCGGCGGGGGACGCGCGGTCGGCACGGCGATGTCCGCATCCTGAGCCACCGGGTCGGGTGACCCCACTCGACCGGTCGGCGGCAGATCAGACCGGAAGGGCGAGCGCGTCGTGCTGCGCGCACCGGGAAAGTCCCTCCAGCTGCACACCGAGCGCGTCGAGGAGCTGACTCCAGTCGAAGTAGGAGCGCCACGCGGTGATCCGACCCTTGCGGGCCCGGACCACGTCGGCCACCTCCCAGCTCACCAGCCGGCCGGTGGGCGCGACGGTGCCGTACGGCGAATGCAGGGTGCCGGTGTGGGTGCCGGTCAGTCGCAGCTCGACCGCGGCGCCACCGCCGGTGCGGACCGCGCCCATCGGGTCGACCCGCAGGTCTGGAAAGGCGCCGGTCCAGGTGCGCAGCAGCGCGGGCAGCTCGATCGGCCGGACCGTCACGCCCGGCATGGCGTAGAACGCCTCCGAGGCGTAGAGATCCGGCAGCCGGGCCACGTCCCGGCGCAGGAGCATGTCGTACTGCTGCTCGACCAGCCGCTCCGCGTCGCGCATCGGGACCTCCCCCACGGGCCACGGCATCTCCGCGCCCGCAAGGGATGTCTACCCATCGATCCGGCCCCGCACACCACCCCCGATCAGGTCGTGGCGACCGCCTGGCTCTCCGACCAGACCCGCATGATGTCCCGGACGGAGATCACGCCGGCCACCTCCTGGCCGTCGAGCACCACCAGGTGCCGGAATCCGCCCCGGGCCATCGCGGCGGCGGCCTCGGCCACCGTCCACTCCGGCCCCGCGTAGACCACGTCCCAGGTCAGGTGGGCGCCGGTGCGTTCCACGTCGGGGTCCAGGCCGGCGCCGATGGCCTTCAACACGTCGCGTTCGGTCATGATCCCCACACCCTCGGAATCAGGGTCGATCACGACCGCCGACCCGACACCGCGGGCCGACATCATCCGGGCCGCCTGGCGGAGCGTGTGCTCCGGACCGACGACGAGGACCTGGCTGGACATCGCATCCCGTACCTGCATCACACATCACCCCTTTGGGACGGTGGCATTCGGTACGGACATGGTGGTCGGTGGATGTTTCCGGGACAAGAGCGGCATCGCACAAGCTGCGGACGCTGGCTACTGTCGGATGGTGTCCAACGAGCCCCTGCGCTGCGCCGGCGCGCTGATCGTCGACCATGACGGCCGCATCTTCTTTCAGCGCCGCTCACCACACCGACGCCTGTTTCCCAACTGTTGGGACATTGTCGGCGGCCACGTGGAGCCGGGCGAGGACATCGACGAGGCACTGCGCCGGGAGATCACCGAGGAGACGGGCTGGGTCCTCTCCCACGTCCTGGGCCAGGTGGGCGAGTACAGCTACGTCGGCGACGACGGCCTGGCCCGGACCGAGTACGACTTCCTGGTCCGTGTCGACGGTGACCTCGGCCACCCGATGCTGGAGGCCGGCAAGCACACCGAGTACCGCTGGCTGGCCGAGCATGAGGTGACGTTGCTCGACGAGCACCGCGACGTCAACGACGGGCTGATCCGGCGGATCGCGGAGGAGGGCTTCGCCGTCCTGCGGTCGATCGGTCTGTGAACACCGTCGAACTGGCGCCCCACCGGATCGCCGGGCTGCTCGCACCGGCAGTGGACCGGACCTTCCGCGCCGGCATCCTGGCCGGCCGGGACGGTGGTGGCGCCGAGTTGTCCCAGCGCTACGGCGGAATCACGGCGACCGGCTTCCTGGTCGACCTGCGCACCCGGCTGGCCGCACCCGGTGGCACTGTCGACGGGCCCGGGTTCGCGGCGATCACCCGCTACCACGACCCGGTCGCCTGCCGGCGGAGCGTGGACAAGCAGGTAGCCCACGGGATGATCTACCGCGGCCCGGACGGAGCCCTGTCCGCCACCGAGCGGGGCGCCGCCTTCCTCGCCGAGCTGTACCAGGTGCACGCCGAGGTCACCGAGGAGTTGTGGACCGGCCACGACGACCGGGTGGCCCGGCTGGTGTCCATGCTCGGCCGACTGCTGTCGTACGCACTCGTGCTGGCCGACGAGGAGGCGAACCCGGTCGCCTCCTCGGCCTTCACCGCGCTGGCGCCCCCGTACGAGCCGGACGGCACACCGTCGGGCGTGCTGCTGCTCAACCGGCTCGGCACGCTGCGACACCACCGTGCCGACGCGCACGCCGCCGCCTGGACCGCCGCAGGGCACACCGCGTCGAGCATCGCCGCCCTGCCGGCCGGTCCCGAGCGGCTCGCCATCGAACTGGAGAGCGACCGGCGGGCCGCCGCCCCGTACGCCGCGCTCAGCGCGGAGGAGCGCCTGACCATGCTCGCCGACCTGGCGGCCTTGCCCGGCTGACCCGGTTGGCCGGAGCGGCGCACCCGGCCGGCGCTATCCTCCACCGGTGACCGGAGCAGGACTAGGGAGGATGTCGCGATGATCGGAATGGTGCTCGCGGCCGGAGCGGGACGACGGCTGCGCCCGTACACCGACACCCTGCCCAAGGCGTTGGTGCCGGTGGACGGCGAGACGACGATCCTGGACATCGCGCTGGGCAACCTCGCCGAGGTCGGCCTCACCGACATCGTGATCGTCGTCGGCTACGCGGCGGACGCGGTCGTCTCCCGCCAGGCGGAGCTGGAAAAGAAGTACGGGGTCACGCTCACCCTTGTGCACAACGACAAGGCCGAGGAGTGGAACAACGCCTACTCGCTCTGGCTGGCCCGGGAGTACTTCGCTCGCGGCGTGCTGCTGGTCAACGGGGACACCGTGCACCCGGTGAGCGTGGAGAAGACCCTGCTCGCCGAGCGTGGCCCGGGCATCCTGCTGGCCGTGGACACCCTCAAGCCGCTGGCCGAGGAGGAGATGAAGACCACCTTCGACGCCGCCGGCCAGCTCATCCGGATCACCAAGATCATGGACCCGGGCGAGGCGTACGGGGAGTACATCGGCGCGACACTGATCGAACCGCAGGTCGCCGACGCCCTCGCCGACGCGCTGGAGGCGACCTGGCGACGGGACCCGAACCTCTACTACGAAGACGGCTACCAGGAGTTCTCCGACCGGGGCGGGGAGGTGCGGGCGGCACCGATCGGTGACGTCCCGTGGGTCGAGGTCGACAACCACGCCGACCTGGCCCGCGCGCGGGAGATCGCGTGCCGCTACTAGCTCGGAGCGTCCTCACCCCGCTGCACATCGACGTGCGACGCGGGGCGGTAGCCGACCTGGGCGCGATCCTGGCCGACGGGCGGATCTCCTCCGGGGGCGACGTCGCGGTGGTGGTCGGCCCGGGTCAGGGTGCCCAGATCGCGGAGCTGATCCGACCGTCGCTGCGCTCGGCGGACGTGTTCACCGTCTCCGGCGGGACACTGGATGCCGCCGACGACCTGGGCGGCAAACTCCGCGCCCGGTCCTACGACGCGGTGGTCGGCATCGGCGGCGGCAAGACCATCGACGTGGCCAAGTACGCGGCGACCCGCCGAGGGCTGCCGATGGTGTCGGTGGCGACCAGCCTCGCCAACGACGGGATCGCCTCCCCGGTGGCCAGCCTGATCACCGACGGGATCAAGGGCTCCTACGGCGTACACATCCCGATCGGGGTGATCGTCGACCTGGACTTCGTGGAGAGCGGCCCGGACCGGCACAACCGGGCCGGCATCGGCGACGTGATCAGCAACATCAGCGCGCTGGCCGACTGGGAGCTGTCCCGGCAGGTACGCGGTGAGCCGGTCGACGGGCTGGCCGCTTCGCTCTCACGGGCGGGCGCCGAGGCGGTGCTCAACCACCCCGGCGACATGAGCGACGACGCCTTCGTGATCGTCCTCGCCGAGGCGTTGATCTCCAGCGGTCTGGCGATGGCAGTCGACGGCACCAGCCGCCCGTGCAGCGGCGGCTGCCACGAGATCATGCACGCGGTCGACTCGCTCTTTCCGGGAACCGCCTCACACGGCGAGCTGGCCGGGCTCGGTGCGCTGTTCTGCACCTGGCTGCGCGGAGATCTCCGCCGCTTCGGGGAGATGTCGGCCTGCCTCGCCCGGCACGGCCTGCCCCGGCTCCCCGCCGAGGTGGCGCTGACCGACGACCAGTTCATCGAGGCGGTGCAGTTCGCGCCGCGTACCCGGCCGGATCGGTACACCATCCTCGAACACCTGGCACTGTCGCCTACCGAGACCCGGGAGCGGCTGGCAGACTACGCCGGTGCAATCCGCGACCAGCTTGGCTGACCCCCGTCCCACCGTCGCCGACTTCCACCGGGTGAACCGGGGCGGCGGCCTGTTCAGCGAGTCGATCAGCCAGTGGCTGGGGGCCGTCTTCGCGCTCGTCGCCCAGCGGCTCGGGCTGCGACCGACAGCGTTGACAATCACCAACCTGCTGCTCGGGCTGGCCACCTCGGTCACCGTCGTGGCTCTCGCCGGCCCGGTCGCCGCCGGGGACGTACCGGCCTGGGTGGTCGGCCTGCTCGCCCTCGTCGGCTGGCAGGTGGCGTACTCCCTGGACTGCGCGGACGGGCAACTGGCCCGGGTGACCGGCCAGGGCAGCGCGGCCGGCGCGCGCGTCGACGTGCTCTGCGACGTGGCCGCGCAGATCGCCCTGGTGGCAGCGCTGGCCGCCACCGCCGTGGCGCAGGAGCCGGCCACGCCGACCTGGCTCGTGGCGACCTTCGCCGGCACCTGGATGGTCAACCTGGTGACGTCGGTGATGCAGGCCGGCCCGAACGCGGCCAGCATGGTCACCTCGACCTCGCTGCCGGTGCGCCTGGTGAAGCTGGTCCGCGACTACGGCGCGGTGATCTTCGTGGCCGCCGTGGTGCTCGCCGTGGCCCCCGCGCTGGTCCTCTGGGTGATGGTCGCCTTCACCATCGTCAACGGCGGCTTCCTGCTGGCCAGCATCGCCTTCTCCGCCCGGGCCTCCTGGTAACGAAGGACGCCCTACCACCGCCTTCGCACCGTCATCACGATCCCGAAGGCAGTTCCGTCTCGCCGTCCTGCGCGCGTTGTCGGCGGAGTTTTTCGAGGAGGGCGGTGTCGGCTTCGAGGTCGGGATGGTCGACCTGCCGGTCGAGGTCGACCACGTGTTCGAGCTCCCGGATCGCCTGGTCCAGATCACCGTCCGCCTGGTGGACCATCGCAATGTTGTAGCGGGTGACGGCTTCGCCGGCCCGGTCGCCGACTTCCCGCCGGATGGGCAGGGCCTGGTGATAGTGGTCCAGGGCCCGCTGCCGATCCCCCAACCCCTTGTATGCGCCGCCGATGTTGTTGAGGGTGACGGCTTCGCCGGCTCGGTCGCCGACTTCCCGTTGGATGGGGAGGGCTTGGCGGTAGTGGTCGAGGGCCCGCTGCCGATCCCCCAACCCGTTGTACGCAAGGCCGATGTTGTTGAGGGTGGTGGCTTCGCCGGCTCGGTCGCCGACTTCCCGCCGGATGGGCAGGGCCTCGTGGAAGTAGTCGAGGGCCCGCTGCGGATCCCCGAAGTCGTTGTACACGCTGCCGATGTTGTTCATCGTGACGGCTTCGCCGGCCCGGTCGCCGACTTCCCGCCGGATGGGCAGGGCCTCGTGGAAGTAGTCGAGGGCCCGCTGCCGATCCCCCAACGCGGCGTACACGCTGCCGATGTTGATCAGGGTGGCGGCTTCGCCGGCTCGGTCACCGACTTCCCGCTGGATGGGCAGGGACTGGTGGTAGTGGTCGAGGGCCCGCTGCCGATCCCCCAACCTGTCGTACACATGGCCGATGTTGGTCAGGATGGCGGCTTCGCCGGCCCGGTCACCGACTTCCCGCTGGGCGGGCAAGGCATGGTGGAAGTAGTCGAGGGCCCGCTGCCGGTCCCCCAACCTGTTGTACACGCTGCCGATGTTGTTCAGGGTGGCGGCTTCGTTGCCCCGGTCGCCGGCCTGCTGGTACATGGTGAGGGCCTGCTGAAAGTCCTCCAGTGCCGGCCGGGGCCGACCGGTCGACGACCGCGCCCAGCCACGTTGGTAGAGGGCGCTGGCATCCGGGCCGAGGGTCAGGGTCGCAGTGGCCATGACCTCGACCGCCGCGAACCGCGAGGTACGCAACCACACCCGACACACCCGGACACCGACATGCCGAGCGATCAGCGGCTGCCGACCGGCGACAGCAAGCCGATGCACCTCCACATGTCGGGCGACGGCGGTCGCCGCAGCGTGAGGGACGGGGCGCAATGGTGATGGTTCTCGATCCTCCATGCCGAATCCCCCTCGCTCTTCCCGCTGCTCCCGGTTGCCTGTTCGACGTGTCCACTGACCGGACCGTGCACAAGAGCGGTGTCGCACGGTTGCATGGGTCGTCATTGTTCTTCCCACGATGGCCCGGGCTTGGTCAGCGAGTCGGAAACCCGTCAGCCGGGTTCACCGAGCGGTCCCGGGACGCGAATAAACGTACAGTGGCCGCCAAGGTCCACCCGTTGATCGCCCGGCCTGGGCCAGAGATCAGCGGTCCTGGCCCGGCTTGACCAGGCGCATCAGGGGAGGGTGCGGGTAAATGGGAAACGCCACAGTGGAGGTGTCCGGGGCGCAGGCCGCGCACTGGGCGGCGGAGCTGCGGTCCGCCCTGATCGGGGCGATCGGGCCGGACGACAGCGTGTCGCCAGTGCAGGTGCAGCGGTCGGCCGAGATGGTGATCGCGGTCATCGGGCTGGTGTTCTCCGGGGTCGAGGTGGCCAAGACGATCGCCGAGTGGTGGAGCGCCCGCCGCCGGGAAGGCGTTGCGGTGACCGTGCTGCTGCCGGACGGCACCCGGATCGAGCTGGCCGAGGGCAGCCAGGCTCGGCTGGAGATCGCCATGCGGCAGGAAGGCACCGAGCCGCACTGAACTGACCGCCACGACGGGATGGGCAGATGGGCACCTTCGAACTGGAGGTCTTCGCGCAGACCTCGAACTACTACGAGCTGCGGCTGTCCGCCGACGGCGCGGCACCCCAGACCCGCAACCTGGACCGGGCGGCGGTCGATGAGCTGATCACGCTGGTACAGCGTGACTACAGCAGTGACGCCAACGCACAGCGGGTGTACGGCGCGGTCCGGCTGGCTGAGCTGGGGGCGAGGCTGGCGGATTTCCTCGACGGCGATCAGCGGTGGCTGACCCCGATCCTGACCCATCCTGCCGGGGCGGTGTTGCGGATCGCCGCCGAGGAGCGGTTGCGGCACCTGCCTTGGGAACTGCTCGCCCGGGAGGGCACGTTCCTGACCGTGGCAGGGCGGGCACCGCTGTTGCCGGTTCGTGCGGTCGGCACCCACGCGGCACTGACCAGCCCGGTCACGCCGAACAACCGGCCGTTGCGGGTGTTGTTCATGGCAGCCTCGCCCGAAGGCGTCGAGCCGGTGCTCAACTTCGAGGCCGAGGAGGCGGCGATCCTCGCCGCTACCCGACGGACCGGCACCGACCTGGTGGTCGAGGAGAGCGGCACCCTGGAAGGGCTCCGGTTCCTGAGCCGCGCCTACGGGCCCGACCACTTCGATGTGCTGCATCTGAGCGGGCACGCCACCACCGACGGCGGAGAGCCGGTCTTCGTGGTGGAGGACGAGTTCGGCGGGCGCGCCAAGGCAACGGCCGACCAGATCGCCCAGGCGATGCAGGGACACTGGCCGAGACTGGTGTTCGTTTCCGGCTGCCTGACTGCTGACGCCCCCGGGGGTGGGGTTTTCCCCTCGATGAGCGAGAGCCTGGTCGACGCCGGCGCCCCCGCGGTGCTGGGCTGGGCGCTACCGGTGGGAGACGTGTCCGCCACCGATTTCGCCGCAGCTCTCTACCGGGCACTGGCTGACGGCGGGTCGTTGGACCAGGCCGTCATCGAGGCTCGCCGTCACCTGTTCCACGACAGGAAGAGCAACTACTGGCATCTGCTCCGGGTCTACGCCGACCGGTCGCCGCTGACGCCCCTGGTCACGCCGCTGCACACCCGGGGTCGCAGACGGTCGCAGGTGCGCGCCGCCGACCGGCAGTTCCTGGACCCGCAGACCCAACTGTCCCGGGTCGCGTCCCGCGCCGAGTTCGTCGGCCGACGGCGGATCATCCAGCGCTGTCTGCGTGCCCTCCGGCAACCCGCCGACACCCCCGACGCGGCGCAGGGCCTGCTGCTGGCCGGCATGGGTGGGCTCGGCAAGAGCAGCCTCGCCTCCCGGCTCCTGGAACGCATGCCCACCCACCAGCATGTCGTCTGGTATGGCCAGGTCGACGCCATCAAGTTCCGCGAACTGACCAGCAAGATCCGCTTCGACAGCGTCGAGCAGTCCGAAGAGGCCGGCAAAATTCTCGACAACGAGCTGGTTCCGCTCCTGACCCGGCTGCGGCACCTACTCGACGTCGACGGGCTCCTTGGTGGGACACCCTGCCTGTTCGTGTTCGACGACTTCGAGACCGGCAACCTCGACATCCGCGACGACGGCAGCCACGTGCTCGCCCCGGCGATGGCCGAGATCCTGCCCGCCCTACTCGCGGCGATCCGCGACACCGGCAGCCCGAGCCGAGTGATCATCACCAGCCGCTACCGCTTCCCCACCCCGGCCGGCACCACCGTCGCCGTCGAGGCTCTGGAGACCCTCAGCCCCGTCGAGCGGACCAAGAAGATCGCCAATCTGGTCAACCTGCGTCCTGAATCCACCATCGACCCGGCCATCCGAGACCGGGCGATCGAGGCCGCGGCCGGCAATCCCCGCCTGCTCGACTGGCTCAACCGGATCGTCAACGATACCGCCCTCGACATCGATGGCCTGCTCACCGCCATCGAAAACGAGACCGACAGGTTCCGCCGCGAGACGGTGCTGGCCGACAACCTGCTCGACTCCCAGCCCCTCGAACTCCGTCGCATGCTCGCCAGGATCAACGTCGTCGAACTACCCGTGCCCGCCGCCACCGTCCACGCAATGCACCAACACGTCGACGCCGATCGGCACCTTCAGCGGGCCGTCCAACTCGGCCTACTCGAAGAGGGCATCGACCCCGAGACCCGCCAGCCCCGCTACTACGTCTCCAACGTCCTGCACCCCCTCGTCCGCCCTCTGATTACCGACGACGAGTACATCGAGGCATCTGCCGCCGCCGCCCAGTCCCTCTACCAACTCTGGGTCCTCGACCCCGCCGGTTCCGATGGCCACTGACCCAAGGGACCTCGCCCGATGGGTCGAGGTGCATCGGCTCGCTGTCGCCGGTCGGCAGCCGGTGATCGCCCGGCATGTCGGTTACAGGGTGTGTCGGGTGTGGCTGCGTACCTCGCGGTTCGCGGCGGTCGAGGCCATGGCCACCGCGACCTTGACCCTCGGCCCGGATGCCAGCGCCCTCTACCAACGTGGCTGGGCGCGGTCGTCGACCGGTCGGCCCCGGCCGGCACTGGAGGACTACCAGCAGACTCTGACCTTGTACCAGCAGGCCGGCGACCGGGGCAACGAAGCCGCCACCCTGAACAACATCGGCAGTGTTTACAACGGTTTGGGGGATCGGCGGCGGGCCCTCGACCACTTCCACGAGGCCCTGCCCATCCTGAGGGAGGTCGGCGGGCGGGCCGGCGAAGCCGTCACCCTCAGCAACATCGGCCACGTGTACACCCGTTTAGGGGATCGACAGCGGGCCCTCGACCACTACCACCAAGCCCTCTCCATCCAACGGGAAGTCGGCGACCGGGCCGGCAAAGCCGTCACCCTCAACAACATCGGCCACGTGTACAACGGTTTGGGGGATCAGCAGCAGGCGCTGGACCACTACCACCAGGCCCTGCCCATCCAACGGGAAGTCGGCGACCGGGCCGGCGAAGCCACCACCCTCAACAACATCGGCAGCGTGCACGACGGTTTGGGGGATCAGCAGCAGGCGCTGGACCACTACCACCAGGCCCTGCCCATCCGGAGGGAGGTCGGCGACCGGGCCGGCGAAGCCGCCACCCTCAACAACATCGGCCACGTGTACACCGGTTTAGGGGCCCGGCGGCGGGCCCTCGACCACTACTACCAGGCCCTCCCCATTACGCGGGAGGTCGGCGACCGGGCCGGCGAAGCCGTCACCCGGTACAACATCGCGATGGCCCACCTGGCGGGCGGTGACCTCGACCAGGCGATCCGGGAACTCGAACACGTCGTCGCCCTCGATCGGCAGGTCGACCATCCCGACCTCGAAGCCGACACCGCCGTCCTCGAACAACTCCGCCGACAACGCTCTCTGCCTGACACGGCCAGGGGTCAATGAGGGCGGGTCAGGCTGGCGTAGATGTCCAGGTGTCGCTTGATGACCACGTCGGGGTGGAACGTCTGCTCGTACCGCAGCCGGGCCGGTGCGGAGAGCGCGGCGGCACCGGCCCGCGCGACCGGAAGCGCGGCGGCCAACGCGGCTGCTTCCGGCGGAACCACCCAGCCGGCGGTGCCGGTGACCAGGCCGGCCGGCACCGCAGGCGGACCTGCCGGCGGCGGGGAATGGCCGGCGACGGCGGAGGCGATCTCGGCGGGCCCGGTGCCGGCGGGCTCGTGCGGGGCGTCCGCCCCGACGAGGTACGGAATGCCGCCCAGCGCCGTCCCGAGCACGGGTCGGCCATTCGCCAACGCCTCGATGATCACGGTGGGCAGCACGTCGTGCCACATCGCGGCGGCGATCACCACGGCGCTCGCCTCAACCGCGGCCTGCACGCCGGCCCGGTCGAGCTGACCGAGGTAGACCACGTCGGGTCGCTCGGCGGCGGCTGCCTCCACGAGCGGGCGCAGCTCGCCGTCACCGGCCACCCGCAGCGTGCCCAGCGAGCCCACCGGGTGCCGGCGCCAGGCGTCCAGCAGCAGGTCGACGCCCTTCTCCGGAGAGAGTCGGGCCATGTAGAGGAACCCGTCGCCCAGCGGCGCCGGCCGACCCGGGTCGGGGATGGCGTTCGGCTTCACCACGATGCGTTCGTCCGGAATGCCGTAGTCGCGGAGGTGGTCGGCGATCGCCGAGGTGAGCGCGATGTACCGATCCACCGAGCGCCAGGTGCCCCGGTGCACGGCCAGGGTGGTCGCCATCAGCGCGCTCTGCACGGCCGAGTCGCGGTAGCAGCGGTGCTTGATCGCGGGCACACCCAATGCCCGGCCCTTGCAGTCCTGGCAGATCACGCCGTCGCGGAAGTAGATCCCCGACGAGCAGACCTGCCGGTAGTTGTGCACCGTCTGCACCACCGGCACGCCGTGCCGGTGCGCGGTCCGCACCACCCAGGGCGAGATCAGGGGGTACGGGTTGTGCAGGTGCAGAACGTCCGGTCGGTGCTCGGTGAGCAGGCGGCTCAGGTCGTGTTGTGCGCGGGGCGCCCAGATCGGCGAGATCGGCAGCAGGGCCTTCGCCGACTTCGACATCGACGGGATCTCGTCCGAACTGCGAATGAAGGGCAGCACCTCGACCCCAGCGGCGGTGAGCTGGGCGATCTCCGAGTCGACGATCGTGTTCTCACCGGAGGGCTGGGCTTCCCGGTACCGGTTGTGGGCCACCACGATTCTCACGGAGCTTGCCTCTCGTTCGCGATTGCGGGACTCGCAAGCTCATTCCTCACGCTCACGGGAAAGAAGGCTACCGTTGTGTCGTGCCCGAACTACCGGAGGTTGAGGCGCTCGCGGGTTACCTGCGTCAGCGCGCGGTGGGGCGGCGCGTCGATCGGTTGGAGATCGCCGCGATCAGCGCCCTGAAGACGTACGAGCCGGCACCCACCGAGGTCGCCGGCCGGGCGGTGGTCGACGCCAGTCGGCACGGAAAGTTCCTCGACGTCCTCTTCGAGGGCGGCCTGCACCTGGTGGTGCATTTGGCGCGAGCAGGCTGGCTGCACTACCGGGAGGCGTTCCCCGCCACCACCCCGCTCCGTCCGGGCAAGGGCCCGATCGCGGTGCGGGTACGCCTGGATGACGGTTCCGGCTTCGACCTCACCGAGGCCGGCACCCAGAAGAAGCTGGCCGCGTATCTGGTCACCGACCTCGCGACGGTTCCCGGGGTGGCCAAGCTGGGCCCGGACGCGCTCGCCGCGGATCTGCCCCTCTTCGCCGAGCGGCTGCGGAGCAGGCGGGGGCAGGTCAAGGGGGTGCTGACCGACCAGTCGGTGCTGTCCGGGGTGGGCAACGCGTACTCCGACGAGATTCTGCACGCCGCGAAGCTGTCCCCGTTCGCGATCACCGATCGGCTCACCGACGCCCAGCTCGCCACCCTGCACGCCGCCACCCGACAGGTTCTCGGCGACGCTGTCGAGCGGTCCCTCGGTCAGCGGGCCGCGGAGCTGAAGGGCGAGAAGCGCTCCGGGCTGAAGGTGCACGCCCGCACCGGGCTGCCCTGCCCGGTCTGCGGGGACACCGTGCGCGAGGTGTCGTTCGCCGACTCCAGCCTCCAGTACTGCCCGACCTGCCAGACCGGCGGCAAGCCACTGGCTGACCGTCGGTTGTCTCGTCTCGTACGGTGAGTAATTGCACTTCAGGACTACGGAGCGGAATCGCCCTCACTGAGTGAAAGCTCCGGTCCGCCGTTCTGGTCACGCGCGTATCCATCGGTATAGTGGCCCGGTCCCCGGCTTCTGAAATGGTGCGGAGCCGGCCAGATCCCGCCAGCACCGGCGGTCGCCAATCTCCTTCGGGGCGACGACCGGTCGGAGCCCGCGTGGGAGACTGGGACGGTGGGCGACCCGGGCCTTCACGCCGAGTGAGCGGCCCGTGTCATGCGGGAGGACATGGGTGAGGTGACGGCAAGCCTCCAGCGCCCGGTAACCAACGAAGGCCGGAGCAGACTCGTGCGGCACGTCGACAGCTTCGAGATCCAGCCGCCGACGCCGCCGTCCCACAACGGCGTCCCTCGGTCGGCCTGGACGAGGGCGCGACGCCGTGTCTCCCGCTGGCACCGCCCCTACATCGCGATACTGCTGCTGCTCGACTTCGGCGCGGCGGCGTTCGCCAGCTGGATCGCGATCCAGCTCTTCGACCAGGCTGCCTCCGGGTTCAACGACCTCAAGCAGGACCCGACCTGGTTCCACACCGTCTCCTACCTGCTGCTCCCGCTCGGCTGGGTGGTCATCCTCTGGAGCAACCGGGCCTACGACCGGCGCTACCTGGGGCTCGGCCCGGACGAGTTCAAGCGGGTCATCCGGGCCGCGGTGACCGTCGCCGCGAGCGTCTCGTTCCTCGCGTTCGCCACCAAGACCGCGCTGTCCCGCTGGACGGTCGGCACGGCACTCCTCGGGGCGCTGCTGCTGATCCTGTGGGGCCGTTTTGTCGCCCGGTGGGCGCTGCACTACATCCGGCGGCGGGCCGGCCAGGCCGCTCACCGGATGGTGCTGGTCGGCACCCTGCCCGAATGCCTGGAGGTCTACGCGGCGGTCACCCGCAGCCCGGCCGCCGGGCTGATGCCCGTCGCCATCCACATCACCGACGGGTACGCGGCGGCCAGAGGCATGCCGACCCCGGTTCCGGTGTACGCCGGACGCGACGTCCTGGCCCTGGTCCGTGAGGTCGGTGGGGACACCATCGCCGTCTGCGGGTCGGCCAGCGCCGAGCCGGGCGAGTTGCGCCGGCTGGCCTGGCAGTTGGAGGGCTCCGGCGTCGACCTGGTGGTCGCCCCGCAGCTCACCGACATCGCCGGCCCCCGGGTGCACATCCGGCCCATCGAGGGTCTGCCGCTGCTGCACGTCGAGGAGCCGACCCTCTCCGGGCCGGCGCTGCTGGCCAAGAACCTGATGGACCGGGTCGCCGCCGGCCTCGGCCTGCTGCTGCTGATCCCGCTCTTCCTGGCCATCGCCGTGGCGATCCGGATCTCCGACCCCGGGCCGGTCTTCTTCCGCCAGCCCCGGGTGGGGCACGAGGGGCGCACGTTCCGGGTGTGGAAGTTCCGGACCATGTACGTCAACGCCGAGGACCGGCTGGCCAGCCTGGTGGATCGGAACGAGACCGACGGCATGCTGTTCAAGATGAAGGAGGACCCTCGGGTCTTCCCGGTCGGTCGCTTCCTGCGGGCCACGTCGCTCGACGAGCTGCCGCAGCTGATCAACGTGCTGTGGGGCGAGATGTCGCTGGTCGGGCCCCGCCCGCTGCCGGCCGACGACGGTGACTTCCTGGGTGACGTGCGGCGCCGACTGCTGGTCCGCCCCGGCATGACCGGGCTGTGGCAGGTCTCCGGCCGCTCCGACCTGTCCTGGGACGAGTCGGTCCGACTGGACCTCTACTACGTCGACAACTGGTCGCTCGCGTATGACCTGAGCATCCTGTGGCGGACCGTCGGGGTGGTGCTCGCCCGCAAGGGCGCGTACTAGAGGGTTGGCGCGCGGGCTCGCAGGGGCGAGGATCGCTGCGTGGCTGCCAACCTCTCCGCCGTGGTCGGCGTCGTCTCACTCGTCACCGCGCTGACCGCGGCTCTGCTGGCGGTGCTGCGGCTGCGGGCCCGCCGTGGCATCGCCACCGCCACCCAGCGGGCCACCTACGAGGTGCTACACACCGCCGGCCTGGCCGCCGAGCCGCTGCGGGCGGGGTTGAGCGAGGCTGGCGCGGCGAAGGCCGTACGGCATCTGCGGGCGCTGGTGGGCGCGGTCGGGCTGGCGCTCGCCGACGCCGACCGGCTGCTCGCCCTCGACGGGCGCGGCACGCACCACGGGGAGCAACTGCTCGCGGCGGCGCAGCGGACTGTGGGCAGCGGCCGCTCGACGGTGCTGGGTGAGCAGGAACTGCACTGCGACCGGGTCGACTGCCCGGTCCGCGGGGCGGTGGTCGCGCCGTTGCTGGGGGCCGACGGCCGGGTGGTGGGCGCTCTGGTGGCGGTCGCCGACAGCCCGCCGCCTCCAGGGTTGGTGCAGGCCACCCTTGAGACGGCGCACTGGGCCGGCAACCAGCTCGCCCTGGCCGAGCTGGACTCGTCGCGGGAGCGGCTGGCCCGCGCCGAGATCCGTGCATTGCGGGCGCAGATCAGCCCGCACTTCATCTACAACGCGCTGACCGCCATCGGCTCGTTCGTCCGCACCGACCCGGAGCGGGCCCGGGAGTTGATCCTGGAGTTCGCGGAGTTCACCAGGTACTCGTTCCGGGCGCACGGGGAGTTCACCACGCTGGCCGAGGAGCTGCGGTCGATCGACCGCTACCTGACCATCGAGCGGGCCCGGTTCGGCGACCGGTTGCAGGTGCGGTTGCAGATCGCCCCGGAGGTGCTGCCGGTGACGCTGCCGTTCCTCTGCCTCCAGCCGCTGGTGGAGAACGCGGTTCGCCACGGGTTGTCCCGCAAGCCGGGCACGGGCATGGTGAGCATCGAGGCCCGGGACGCGGGAGCCGAATGCCACATCACGGTGGAGGACGACGGAGTGGGAATGGATCCGACCACGCTGACCGCCGGCATCGCCGAGCTTGCCCGCAGCACCGGCGACCCCGGTGAGGACACGGGCCAGCACGTCGGCCTCTCCAACGTCGACGAGCGGTTGCGCTCGGTCTTCGGGGACCGGTTCGGCCTGGTCGTGGAGACCGGGTTGGGCTCGGGCACGAAGGTGAGCATGCGGGTGCCGAAGTTCCACCCGGGCGTACGGGCAGGGTCGTGAGCGAGCGGACCGGGACGGGGGCGGTGAACGCGACCGGTTTCCTGCGCGTCCTCGCGGTGGACGACGAGCCGCCCGCGCTCGACGAGCTGGCGTACCACCTGCGGGCCGACCCCCGGGTGGCCCGCCTGCACACGGCCGGGGATGCCACCGAGGCGCTCCGGTTGCTGCGCGACGGTGACGTGGACGTGGTCTTCCTGGACATCCGGATGCCCGGCCTGGACGGGATGGAGCTGGCCCGGGTGCTGCGCCGGTTCGCCCGGCCACCGGCGATCGTGTTCGTCACCGCGTACGACGACGGCGCGGTGGACGCCTTCGATCTGGGCGCCACCGACTACGTGCGGAAACCGGTGCGCGCCGATCGGCTGGCCGAGTCACTGCGCCGGGTGATCGGCTCGCGGGTGGTGCCGTCGCACCCGGCGGCGCTGGCCCGCGCGGAGGAGGACCCGACCATCCCCATCGAGCTGGCCGGCACCACCCGGATGCTGCCCCGCTCGGCGGTGCGCTGGGTGGAGGCGCAGGGGGACTACGCCCGGTTGCACACCGCTGAGGGGTCGCACCTGGTGCGGGTCTCGCTGGCCACGCTCGCGGAGCGCTGGGCCGATGCCGGCTTCGTCCGGGTGCACAGGTCGTACCTGGTGCAGTTGAAGTTGATCGCGGAGTTGCGGTTGGTCAACTCCGGCTACGTGGTGGTGATCGACTCGACCGAGCTGCCGGTGAGCCGGCGGCACACCCGGGAGCTGAAGGACAAGCTGGTCAGGGCCGCGAAGCAGGACTGGAGTCGCTGAGCCGGGAATGGAAGCAGCCCTACCGTACGTTGTACGCTAGTCCGTACGACTTCCGGGAGGCCTGCCGTGACCGAGACCCCGTTCGACGCCGCATCCGAGTTCGACAACCAACTCGACCGACTGGTGCAGCTCGGTTACCCCGCCCTCGCCGGGCTGACCGAGAACGCCTTCCGCGACCTGGTCACGCCACTGCGGGCCACTGCCGTCGAGGGGGCCGCCGGACTGCCCGCCCCCACCGACGCCCGGGTGCCGTTCCTGCTGGTCATCACCCGGGACCTGATCGGTGTGCCGGAACGGGTGGAGCTCACCACACTGGCCGGCAAGCGCAAGCCCGGCGTCATCGACCGGAACTACACCGAGGACGACCTGCCCCGCTTCGACCCGATCAAGGAGCTGGAGGTCCCGGCCGGTCCGGCGTACCTGCTCTTCGACGTCGACCGGGGCGAGGAGTTCCGCAATCTGGCCCCGGCCACGGCCATGGAGGGGATCACCGCTCAGGGCCGGTTGCCGCTGAGCATCGACGAGGGGCTCGCCTTCATCACGCTGCACCCGGCCGCGTTGGCGAGCACCCGGTGCTTCTCGCTGGTCGGCTCCCGCTGTGGCGACAAGCGGGTGCCGGCGCTGTGGATCAGCCAGGGCGCACCCAAGCTCGGCTGGTGCTGGTACGGCAACCCGCACACCTGGCTCGGCTCCGCCTCGGCCCGACCGGAGCGCATCCCGTTGAAGATCTCGTAGGCCTGGTCGTCCTCGGGGAGGCCCTGGAGTTCCCACACGCCAGTCGGCATGATCCCCGAGTTATCCACAGCCGTGCGCGGTTCTCCACAGGTTATTCACAACGCAAACCACTGATCTCCACGGCCGCTCCCTACAGTCAGGACCCATGAACGAACGCCGGGTACTGGTGGTCGAGGACGAACGGACCATCGCCGAGTCCATCGCCGCCCGACTGCGGGCCGAGGGATTCACCGTGGAGATCGCGGCGGACGGGCCCAGCGCGGTCGCGCAGTTCCACGCCGGACAGCCGGATCTCGTCGTCCTCGACGTGATGCTGCCGGGCTTCGACGGACTGGAAGTGTGCCGCCGGATCCAGGCCGACCGGCCGGTGCCGGTGCTGATGCTCACCGCGCGGGACGACGAGACCGACCTGCTCGTGGGGCTGGCGGTCGGCGCGGACGACTACCTCACCAAGCCGTTCTCCATGCGGGAACTCACCGCCCGGGTGCATGTCCTGCTGCGTCGGATGGAGCGGGCCGCCGCCACTCCCGCGCCGCCTGCCATCCGCCTCGGCGACATCGAGATCAACCAGGCCGAGCGACGGGTCCGCCGGGCCGGGGCGGACGTGCACCTCACCCCTACCGAGTTCGACCTGCTGGTCCACCTCGCGGGACGACCCCGCACGGTGCTCCCCCGGGAACGGCTGCTCGCCGACGTCTGGGGATGGGTCGACGGGAGCGGCACCCGCACCGTGGACAGCCACATCAAGGCTCTGCGCCGCAAGCTCGGCGCCGACCTGATCCGGACCGTCCACGGCGTCGGGTACGCCCTGGAGATGCCCGCGTGATCGGCCGCGCGTTCGACTGGCTGGAACGGGTGCTACCGCGTCCACTGGATCCCGTCCGCTCGATCAAGATGAAGCTCGGCGTCCTGCTGGTCGCGTCCTGGGCCGTGGCCATCGGTTACTTCTGGTACGGCATCGGTTGGCTCCCGCCCGGCACGGCGGTCACCAGCATCTGCATCGCGCTGGTGACCTCGCAGGTGCTCGCCCACGGGATGACGTCGCCGCTGCGCGAGATGACGGCGGCCGCCGGCGCGATGGCCCGCGGCGACTACACACGTCGGGTGCGCGCCACCTCCCGCGACGAGGTCGGCGAGCTGGCCCAGGCGTTCAACAAGATGGCCGAGGACCTGCACGCCTCCGACCAGCGCCGACGCGAGCTGATCGCGAACGTCTCGCACGAGCTGCGTACGCCGATCACCGCGTTGCAGGGCGTGCTGGAGAACATGGTGGACGGGGTCGCCGACCCCGAACCGGCAGCGCTGCGTTCGGCGTTGGCCCAGACCCAACGGCTCGGGCACCTCGTCGCGGACCTGCTCGACCTGTCCCGACTCGACGCCGGGGTGGTGCCGCTGCGGCGGGTACGCATCGACGTGTGGGACTTCCTCGACGAGGCGGTGGAGCACGCCACCGCCAGCGCGTCCGGTGCCGGTCTGGACGTGCGCTTCGAGCTCCGGGAGCTGCCGACACCGCTGACGGTCCACGCGGACCCGTGGCGGCTGCACCAGGTCTTCGCGAACCTCCTCGACAACGCGGCCCGACACAGCCCACCCGGCGGCACGGTACGGGTGTGCGCCGAGGAACACGGCGACCAGCTCCGCTTCGAGGTGAGCGACGAGGGCCAGGGCATTCCACCGGCGGAGCGTTCCCGGGTGTTCGAGCGCTTCACCCGCGGCGACCGGTCGGCCGGCGGCGGGACCGGGCTCGGCCTGGCCATCGCCCGGTGGGTCGTCGAACTGCACGGCGGTCGGATCGGTGTCCTCGATCCCGCCGGACCGGACCGGGGTGGCCGGCCCGGCTGCCGCATCCAGGTCACCATCCCGTGCGACGGGCCATACCGAGAAGAGGCAGCATGACCAGCCCTGGCAGTACCCCTCTCCCGGCCACCGGGCCGACCGGACCGCCGGTCCCCCCGGTCGTCGGCCCCGGCCCGGCTGCCACACCGGTCGCCGGCCGACCTCAGGCGTGGCCTGTCGCACCCGCCCCGCCCAGGCCCCCGTCGCTGATCCAGCGCCGCTGGCCGGGGCCGTCCGGACCTGCCCGTCCGCTGGTGCTGGGGGCGCTGGCGGCTGCGGCGGTCATCGGGGCGTCGACCCTGACGATGCTTCGTCCCGGCCTCGGCTGGCTGGTGGCCGCGCTGGCCGTCACCGCTGCCCTCGGCACCGCCAGCGTCGTCCGTTCCGGGAGGCCGTCCCCGACGGGGAGCGCCATCACACCGACCAGCGCGGCGGTACCGCAGGGACCGACCTCCGCGCCGGAGCGGACTGTCCAGGCGGATCCGGCCGCCGCGCCCGAGCCGACCGTCCAGACGGCCACCGCCCGTCCCGGTGCCACGGGGGCACCGGGGCGGGCGGTACAGGCCCTCTGGGCCGCCGCGACGGTCGCGTTGGTCGCCGTCGGCACGGTCCGGGCCGCCGGCTGGCTCTTCGCCCTCTGCCTGCTCGCGGCGGCGGTGACCGGGGCTCTCGCGGTGACCGGTGGGCGAAGCCCGCTCGGCATGCTGGTCGCCGTGACGCTGCCGCCCGCCGCGACGGTACGGGCGCTTCCGTGGGCGGTACGCGGAGTACGCGACACCCGCCCGGCAGGGTCCGGGGTCGGCTTCGGACGAATCCTCACCAGCCTGGCCGTCTCCGCCGTCCTGCTGACGCTGTTCGGGCTGCTCTTCTCCTCCGCCGACGCGGTCTTCGCCGAACTGGTCACCGGTCTGCTGCCCGACATCTCGCTACCCGGCGTGATCGGCTGGACGTTCCGCCTGGTGGTGATCGGCGGTGGTCTGCTCGGCGGCGCGTACCTGATCAGCCGCCCACCCGACCTGGAGGGCCTGCGACCGAGGCCGTCACGACCGGTCCACCGACTGGAGTGGACCCTCCCGCTGGTGTTGCTCGACGCCCTGTTCGCCGCGTTCGTGCTGGTCCAGCTGACGGTGTTGTTCGGCGGCGCGGGGCACGTGCTGCGTACGGCCGGGCTCACCTACGCCGAGTACGCCCGTGGCGGGTTCTGGCAACTGCTCGCCGTCACCGCGCTCACCCTGCTGGTGATCGCGGTCGCCGCCCGCCGGGCGTCGCAGGCCACCCGCGCGGACCGGCTGCTGGTCCGCGTACTGCTCGGCACGCTCACCGCGCTCAGTCTGGTGATCGTCGCCTCGGCGCTCTACCGGATGCAGGTCTACGCCGACGCGTACGGGGCGACCCGGCTGCGGCTTGTCGTGGCGACCATGGAACTGTGGCTCGGGCTGCTCTTCGTCCTGGTCGGGGTCGCCGTGGTGCGGCTGCGGGCCGAGTGGCTGCCCCGGTTGGTGATCGGTACGGCGGTGCTGGCGCTGCTCGGGTTGGCGCTCGTCAATCCGGACCGGCTGATCGCCGACCGGAATGTCGACAGGTACCTGGAGACCGGCCGGTTGGACGTCGGGTACGTGTCCGGGTTGTCCGCCGATGCGGTACCCGCGTTGGCCCGACTGCCCGATCCGATGCGCATCTGCGCACTGACGCAGATCGCCGCCGAGCAGCCCCGGGACGGCCTCTGGGCGACGAACCTCGGCCGGCTGCGGGCCCGAGCGGAACTCGACACGATTCCGCTGAACCGCACCCTGACCTACTGCCTCGAACTAAGACGCTGGTGAGCGTGAGCGCTTGACAATCGCGTACGGCGGGCGAGACTGCCGGGGTGGCCAAGCAACTCCCCGACGTGGGGTCGAGCGGTGCGGTGCCGCCGCCCCGGCGGTCCCGGATCGTGCTGGCCGAGATCACCAGGCAGGACACCCGCGCCGAGCGGACCCGCGCCGAGCTGGCCCAGCAGACCCAGGTCGGCGAGGCGCTGGTCCGCGGCCTGGTCCGGGCCCAACTCGCGCTGGCGCTGCGGCTGTCCCTGGTGGTGGCCATCGGGTTGGGCGGGCTGCCCTGGCTGTTCGCGATCGCGCCCTCGCTCGGCCGGACCACTGTCGCCGGCGTCAACCTGCCGTGGCTGCTGCTCGGGGTGGTCTCCTTTCCATTCCTGATCGCGGTGGGCTGGGCGTACGTGCGGCTGGCCGAGCGCAACGAGCAGGACTTCACCGACCTGGTGCAACGGCCGGAGCGCTGAGTGGGCAACGACTTCGTGGTCCCGGCCATCGTCGCGGTCACCCTGGTCACCGTCGGGATCGGCTTCTACGGGCTGCGGTTGGCCCGGACCACGTCCGACTTCCTGGTGGCGTCCAGGGCGATCAGTCCGACCTGGAACGCCGCCGCCATCGGCGGGGAGTACCTGTCGGCAGCGAGCTTCCTCGGTATCGCGGGGCTGGTCCTCAAGTACGGCGTCGACGTGCTCTGGTACCCGGTCGGGTTCGCCGCCGGGTACCTGGCCCTGCTGCTCTTCGTGGCCGCGCCGCTGCGCCGCTCCGGTGCGTTCACCCTGCCCGACTTCTGCGAGTTGCGGCTGGGCTCGCGTCGACTCCGCATCCTGGCCACCGCCTTCGTGATCTTCATCGGTTGGCTGTACCTGGTGCCGCAGCTCCAGGGCGCCGGGCTGACCCTGGCCACGGTGGCCGGCTCCCCGTACCCTCTCGGAGCCCTGCTGGTGGCGGCCGTGGTCACCGCGAACGTGGCGCTGGGCGGCATGCGCGCGATCACCTTCGTGCAGGCGTTCCAGTACTGGCTCAAGCTGACCGCTCTCGCCGTACCGGTGATCTTTCTGGCCCTGCAGTGGCAGGCCGACGGCCGCCCGGCGGTGACCCCGCCGGACGGGCCGACGTTCCGGGCCTCGACCACCGTCGTGGTCGAGCACCGCGCGGCCCTCACCCTGCCCAACGGTGACATCCGGGAGGTACGCCCCGGCGACGAGTTGACCTTCGCCGCCGGTGATCCGGTGCCGAACGTCTCCGGGGTGGCCACCGACGCCAACGACTGGTTGCTGCCCAGCGCCGCCGGTGACGACGACCGGGGGCTGTTCGCCACGTACTCGCTGATCCTGGCCACCTTCCTGGGCACCATGGGCCTGCCGCACGTGCTGGTGCGCTTCTACACCAATCCGGACGGCGCGGCGGCCCGTCGGACCACCCTGGTCGTGCTGGCGTTGGTCGGCGCGTTCTACCTGCTGCCCACTCTCTACGGGGTCCTCGGCCGGATCTACACCCCGCAGTTGCTGCTCAGCGGCCAGACCGACGCGGTGGTGGTGCTGCTACCCGAAGCCGCCCTGGGTGACGGCCTGGCTGGGCGGTTGCTCGCCGCGCTGGTCGCCGCAGGCGCCTTCGCGGCGTTTCTCTCCACCTCGTCCGGCCTGCTGACCAGCGTCGCCGGGGTGATTTCGACGGACGTGCTCGGTCGGGGATCGGTACGCGGGTTCCGGCTGGCCACCGTCATCGCCGGTGGTGTGCCAGCGTTGCTGGCGCTGCACGTTTCCGGGCTGGACGTCTCGCAGGTCGTCGGGCTGGCCTTCGCGGTCGCCGCGTCGAGCTTCTGCCCGCTGCTGGTGCTCGGCATCTGGTGGCGCGGGCTGACCGACGTGGGCGCCACCGCCGGCGTGGTGGCCGGCGGCGGCGCGGCGATCGGCGCGGTGCTGGTCACCGTGCTCGGCCCACCGCTGTCCGGCTGGCCGGCCACGCTCATCGCCCAGCCGGCCGCCTGGACGGTGCCACTGGCCTTCACCGTGATGGTCGCCGTGTCGATGGCAACCCGCCGCCGCGCACCAGCCGACGTCGCCGCCACCATGCTCCGCCTGCACACTCCAGAAGCCCTCCGCATGCAGTGAGCGCCAACGCCCGGCCCCGGTCTCGCGCCAACGCCGGCGCCGATCTTGCAGTTTCGGTGGTGGATACGAGTGTTTATGCACCTTGTGTCGGTGCAGAAAGTGCAAGATCGCGTCGCGGTCCGCCTCGGGGATGATCGCGGGTCCGTCTGTCGCTGGAGGGCGGAACTGGTGATCGGCGGATAACGTCGGCGCATGACTGTTGAGCACCCCGCGCTCGCACTGCGTGGCCTGGCCAAGCGGTTCGACGGCACGATCGCGGTGGCCGGCGTCGACCTGGACGTCCCCGCCGGCTCCTTCTACGGCCTGCTCGGCCCGAACGGCGCCGGCAAGACGACCACGCTGTCGATGGCTGTCGGGCTGTTGCGACCGGACGCCGGCTCTGCCTGGGTGCTCGGGCACGACGTCTGGCAGGACCCGGTCACCGCCAAGCGGCTGCTCGGCGTGATGCCCGACGGGGTCCGGTTGTTCGACCGGCTGACCGGGGCGGAGCTGCTGGCGTACAACGGGTTGTTGCGGGGGATGGACCCGGCGGTGGTCGACCAGCGGGCCGCCGAGCTTCTGGACGTGCTGGCGCTCGGCGACGCCGGTCGCACGCTGGTGGTGGACTACTCGGCGGGCATGAAGAAGAAGATCGGCCTGGCCTGCGCGCTGCTGCACGGTCCTCGGGTGCTGGTGTTGGACGAGCCGTTCGAGGCTGTCGACCCGGTGTCCGCAGCGCTGATCCGGGACATCCTCACCCGGTACGCGGCCGGTGGCGGCACCGTGGTGTTCTCCAGTCACGTCATGGAGGTCGTCGAGCGGTTGTGCTCGCACGTGGCGATCCTCGCTCAGGGCGTCATCAAGCGGGTCGGGACCATCGACGAGGTCCGCGGCGGTCGCTCGTTGGAGCAGGTCTTCGTCGAGGTGGTCGGCGGGCGCACCGCTACCGGCGAGGAGCTGTCGTGGCTCTCCCAGTGAGCGCGGACGCCACCCCCGCCGCGCCGCTACGGTCGGTCTCCGCTCGACACTTCGTACGGCTCAAGCTGCGGGTGATGGGCAACAACTTCCGGGGCCAGGGCTGGCGGATCGCCCTGTTCATCGGCGGCGCGTTGCTCGGGCTCTGGTTCGCGGCCAGCGGGTTCTTCCTCTTCGCCGCGCCGGGCCTGGCCGGCAACGGCCGGTACGCGGTGCTCGTCGCGGCGGCCGGCGGCGGGCTGCTGGTACTCGGCTGGCTGCTCCTGCCACTTGTCTTCTTCGGCGTGGACGAGACGCTCGATCCAGCCCGGTTCGCGCTGCTGCCACTGCCCCGGCGCACGTTGGTGACCGGCCTGTTCGCGGCGGCTCTGGTCAGCGTGCCGGTGCTCGCGGTGCTCCTCGCGACGTCCGGGCTGGTGCTGACCGCCTGGTCGTTGGGTGGCTGGTCGGCGGGGTTGGTCGCCGCCGTGGGTGTGCTCGCCGGGCTCCTGCTCTGTGTTGCGGCGAGCCGTGCGGTGACCAGCGCCTTCGCCACCATGCTGCGGTCCCGACGGGTCCGCGACCTGGCAGCCGTGCTGCTGGCGGTGACGGCGGCGCTGCTCGGCCCTCTCCAGGTCATCGGCCTCGCCGCGCTACGGGAGGCGGACTGGAGCCGGTTGAGCGGTGTGGCGACCGTGATCGGTTGGACGCCGTTGGGCGCCCCGTGGACGCTCGGCATCGACGTGGCCCAGGGGCGTGCGTGGGCGGCACCGGTCAAGTTGCTGATCACTGTGGTGGCGCTCGGCGGCCTGCTGGCCTGGTGGTCCCGGTCGCTCGAGTCGGCGATGGTGGGCGCGGCGAGCGGCGGTAAGGCACCGGTTCGACGCGGGGTCGCGGGTGGCGCGGTCGCCCAACTGTTCCCCCGGGCCGCTGGCTGGGCCCGCCGGGACCGGTTCGGTGCCCTGGTCGCCCGGGAGGCCCGTTACTGGTGGCGGGACGCGCGCCGCCGCGCCAACCTGATCTCGATCGCGGTGGTCGGCATCTTCGTGCCCGTCTTCGTCAACGTCACCGGCGGCGACTTCGCTGCCATGGACAGCGGGGGGTTGACGGCGGCTGCCAACGACAGCTCGCCGGTCGTGGTCACCATTTCCATGGTTCTCGTGGGTGTGCTGGCCGCCGCCACCCTGGCCAACCAGTTCGGTTTCGACGGCAGCGCGTACGCCGCGAACGTGGTGGCCGGCGTGCCCGGCCGGGTCGAGCTGCGGGCGAGGATGACGGCCTTCTCGCTGTACGTGCTGCCGATGCTGGCGTTCGTGTCGGTGGTGCTGTCGGTGCTGCTCAGTCGACCCGGGTGGATCGGGCTCACCTTCGGCAGCCTGGTCGCCACCTACGGCGTCGGGCTGGCGGTGAACAGCCTGGTCTCGGTGCTCGGTGCGTACTCACTGCCGGAGACCAGCAACCCGTTCGCGATGAACAGCGGCGCGGGCCTCACGAAGGGGCTGCTCACCCTGCTGAGCATGCTCGCCTCGGCGGTAGCCGCGGTGCCGATGGTGGTGGCCGCCGCGCTGCTCGGTGACGCGTGGCTCTGGCTGGCCCTGCCGGTCGGCGCGGCGTACGGGCTGGGCGCGGCGCTGCTGGGCGCGTACCTGGCCGGCGACGTGCTGGACCGCCGCCAGCCGGAACTCCTGGCCACTGTCACCCCGCGCCGTTAACCGACGCGGCGGCCAGCCGCCTGGCCAGCGTCGGCGAGAAACCCACGCCAGGCGGCCGGAGCGAAGGTGAGGACCGGGCCGGAGCGATCCTTGCTGTCCCGGACCAGCACGACACCAGGCAGGTTGTCCGCGACCTCAACGCAATTGCCGCCGGAGTCAGTCGACCGGGTGGACGTGCGCCAGCGAGGCTCAAACATCGTCATGGGGTCACCTTCAGCTTCCGGATCAGATCCATTGAGCCGCTTGTGGACAGCGCTTCGCCGAGCAGGCTATCCCATTTACGATCAATCAACCGGAGTGTCTCCGGGTCGTCCATGACGTGTCCGCGAGCGGCATTCTCCAGGTAGAGCACCCTGTCGCCGTCTGGCAGATCGGCGAACACGAAGCCGCCTCCAAAGCCGACGTGCTCCCCGACGCTCAGGGGAATGACGTGCAGTCGGGCGGACGGAAGGTCCGCCACCTCAAGCAGTCGGCCGAGTTGGGCGTTGAGCACGGCATGACCACCCACCGGACGGTGGAGGCCCATCTCGTCCACCAGGAACACGCACGTCGGCGGCGCATCCCGGGACAGCAGCAGTTGGCGTTCCAGACGAACCGCGACAAGCTCATCAACCACCGCGGGCGGATGCAGCCCACCCGCCGAGATGACGGCACGGGCGTACTCCTCGGTCTGAAGGAGGCCGGGCACAAGACATGCCTCGAAGGCACGTAGGCGCGTCGCCCGCTGTTCGTATCCGCGCCAGGGAACGAACCAGGATGGGCCATATTCCTGGTCCGCAGCCTTGAGGAGTTCGGCGAGGAGGCCGCCGGTGGCGAGGGCCTCGTCGGCCGCCACAGCGAATTCCATCGTCGGACGGCGTCGCCCGGTCTCGATAGCCGCGACGGTGGAAGGGCTCCATCTGGTGAGCGTCGCCAACGCCTCCTGGGACACCTCGGCACCGGCGCGGGCGGCCTTCAACGCCCGTACCCACATCTCGACGTTCATCCTTACCTCTCCGGTAAGTACGTGACTGCGCTGTGTAGTAAGCCCTGGCATCCTCCCCTGTCCGCGCCTTGCCGTCCAGGGTGGAGGGCACGCGGCCCGGCCGGTGGAGGCGACGTCCCGGCGACCGGGTCCTGCGTTCGGGCCGCCCCGGTCGTCCCCCGGCCGGGGCGGCCCTCGTCGACGGGAGGAGATCGGCCATGTTCGGGTTCATCCGGGGCAGGAACGGGGCGCTCTGGTCGTACCGGAAAAGGAAGGTGGCCGCGCCGGCGGCCGTGCCGGGCTCGACCGGATCGGAGCGGTCGGCAGGCCCGCCGAACCGACCACCCGCGTGGGCTGACGGGCCGACGGTGGCCCTGCCGCGACCCGGCCGGGCCGGTTGGCTGACCCCGGCGCAGACCTGGCGGGCGAACGGCGGGCGCTGGTGAACCCCGCAGCCCAGCAGCCGGATCGGGCCTCGGACCAGGCAGGCGACCGGACGGCGCACCGCACCAGGGATCGGTGTCTCACCGCGAGCGTGATGTCTGTGAGGCATCAATATGACTCACAGACATCACGGTCGTTCGGGCATTGCCCTCCGCCGAGCGGACCGCGCCGCAGCCGGGCGACCCCACCGCCTGGGACGGCCGGAGAGCCGAGGTGAGCCGGCCACACCTGCCGATGCGGCCGCTCTGGCGGTGCCGTGGCTGTGGCCTGCACGAGCGCTTCCTTGGTTGGGCGAGGGCCCGGGGCGGCACAATGTTTCACGTGAATCATGAGCCGGGTGCCGAGATCCACCACACCGATCCGTTCGCGGTGCCGACCGGGCAACGATCGCCGGTACGCCGGCTGCGTGGTCGCCTCGCCGCACCGGTGACCCTCTGGACGGCGCCCGGTCCGGCCGGGCTGACCGTCTCGTCCACCCTGGTGGCCGAGGGGGAACCCGACCGGCTGCTCGGGCTGATCGACCCGGAGTCCGACCTCTGGGCGTCGGCCGAGGAGTCGGGTCGGTTCGCTGTCACGCCGCTCGGCCCGCCGCACCGGCAGCTCGCCGACCGGTTCGCCGGCCTCTTCCCCGCCCCGGGCGGGCTCTTCGCGACCGGCGCGTGGAACGAGACGCCGTACGGGCCGGTTCCGGCGGACGCCGGCGGCTGGGCCGGGTGCCGGCTGGACACCGCCCGGGAGTACGGCTGGGGCCTGCTGGTCGAGGCCACCATCGAGGCGGTCGACCTGACCGGGGAGGCCACCCCGCTGCTGCACTACCGGGGTCGCTACCACGAGCTGCCGATTTGAACGGAAGCCTCCCCATGAGGCGACCGATCACCGCAGTGACCTGAGTCACTTGGCGCAGCCAGCCAACCGCTCGGCGCACTCGCCGACCGGCGTCGATCTCAGCCTTCCCTGCCGGGGAGTGCGCTCTCTACGGTGCGCGAAACTCCTCTGACGCCTGTGAAGGTGGTGATCCACAGATGTCCACGGACACACCCGCTCCGGCCGCTTCCCAGTCGGACAAGTACCTGGCCGTACAACGGTCGGACGAGTTCGCCGGGCTGCGGCGTGCGCTGCGCGGCTTCGTCTTCC
Source organism: Micromonospora sp. NPDC049089 (assembly GCF_040648775.1). Lineage (NCBI taxonomy): Bacteria > Bacillati > Actinomycetota > Actinomycetes > Micromonosporales > Micromonosporaceae > Micromonospora > Micromonospora sp. NPDC049089. The sequence goes on along the minus strand of NZ_JBEZEH010000001.1, from coordinate 41,460 downwards.
CGATGACCGTCGCGTTCTTCCTGTGGTATGCGCTCTACGTCATTCTCTCCGCGTACGCCCGGGACTTCATGGGCACGAAGCTGTTCGGCAGCAACATCAACGTCGCACTGGTCTTCGGCCTGCTCCAGTTCGTCTCCACGTTCGTGATCGCCTGGCTCTACTCCCGGTACGCGGACCGGAAGATCGACCCCATCGCGGACCGGATCCGCGCCGAGATCGGGGAGGTGACCCGTGAAGACGGTTCACGCGGTTGAGTCGTTCCTCGCGGCTGAGGCGGGCAATCACACCGCCCGCAACCTGACCATCACGCTCTTCCTGGTCTTCGTGGCGGTGACCCTGGGCATCACCATCTGGGCCAGCCGGCAGACCAAGACGGCTACCGACTTCTACGCGGGCGGCCGGTCCTTCTCCGGTTTCCAGAACGGCATGGCGATCGGCGGCGACTACATGTCGGCCGCTTCGTTCCTCGGCATCGCCGGCATCATCGCGTTGTACGGCTACGACGGCTTCCTCTACTCGATCGGCTTCCTGGTCGCCTGGCTGGTGGCCCTGCTGCTCGTCGCGGAGCTGCTGCGCAACTCGGGCCGGTACACGATGGCGGACGTGCTGGCCTTCCGGATGCGTCAGCGTCCGGTGCGTACCGCGGCTGCGGTCTCCACCATCACGGTGTCGATCTTCTACCTGCTCGCGCAGATGGTGGGCGCCGGCGCGCTGGTCGCGCTGCTGCTCGGCATCCGGCCGGGGACGACCTTCCTCGGCATGGACGCGGCCACCGCCAAGGTGGCCACCATCATCATGGTCGGCACCCTGATGATCATCTACGTGACCGTGGGTGGTATGAAGGGCACCACCTACGTGCAGATCGTCAAGGCGTTCCTGCTCATGGGCGGCGCGCTGTTGATGACCATCCTGGTGCTGGCGAAGTTCAACTTCAACCTGTCGGAGCTGCTCGGCCAGGCGGCCGCCGCATCCGGCAAGGGCAGCGCGTTCCTCGAACCCGGGCTCCGGTACGGCGTCGAGGTCGCCGGCAACTCGACGCAGACGTTCTACAACAAGGTCGACCTGCTGTCCCTGGGCATCGCCCTGGTGCTCGGCACCGCCGGTCTGCCGCACATCCTGATCCGCTTCTACACGGTGCCGACCGCGAAGGCGGCCCGTAAGAGCGTGCTCTGGGCGATCGGCATCATCGGCACCTTCTACCTGCTCACCCTGGCCCTCGGCTTCGGTGCGGCGGCGCTGGTCGGCAGCCAGGCGATCACGGCACAGGACAAGGCCGGCAACACCGCCGCGCCGCAGTTGGCCGAAGCGCTCGGCATCGACTTCTTCGGCGGCGAACTGGGCGGGGCAGCTCTGCTGGCGATCATCGCGGCGGTCGCCTTCGCCACCATCCTCGCGGTGGTCGCCGGGTTGACGCTGGCCTCGTCGTCCAGCCTGGCGCACGACTTCTACGCGAACGTGCTGAAGAAGGGTGAGGCGTCGGAGCGGCAGGAGGTGCGGGTCGCCCGGATCTCCGCCCTGGGGATCGGCGCGGTGTCGATCGCCCTGTCGATCTACGCGCAGAACCTCAACGTGGCGTTCCTGGTGGCGCTGGCCTTCGCGGTCGCCGCCTCGGGCAACCTGCCGGCGATCCTCTACAGCCTGTTCTGGCGGCGGTTCAACACCTCCGGCGCGGTGTGGTCGATCTACGGCGGGCTGATCTCGGCCGTGCTGCTGGTGTTCTTCTCGCCGGTGGTCTCCGGTGCGGCGACGTCGATGTTCCCGGACCATGACTGGCAGTGGTTCCCGCTGTCCAACCCGGGCATCCTCTCCATCCCGTTCGGTTTCCTCTGCGGGTGGATCGGCACTGTCATCTCCAAGGAGCACGACGAGGACAAGTACGCGGAGCTGGAGGTGCGCGCCCTCACCGGCTCAGGCGCCCACTGATCACAGCACCTGTCGAGGGGTTCCCTGTTGACGTCGCACGTCAACAGGGGACCCCTTCGGCGAATTCGGCGGTCGGTAGGCTGAGCGCATGAAGGTTGCTGAGCGCTTTGGTTCCGATCACCGCGTCCTCGTCACCGGCGGAGCTGGGTTCGTCCCGTCACATCTGGTGGACGCGCTGATCGCCCGAGGCTGCACGGTGGTGGCGCTGGACAACTTCGTGACCGGCTCCAAGGAGAACGTCGCCCACCTGCTGGACCGGCCGACCTTCACCCTCGTCGAAGCGGACATCTCCGACGGTCTGCCGACCCACCACCCGGCGCTGGCCGAGCGGTTCGACGCGATCCTGCACATGGCCTCTCCGGCCAGCCCCACCGACTTCGCCCAACTGCCGGTGGAGATCCTCCGGGTCGGCTCGGTCGGCACCCTGCACCTGCTGGAGCGCGCGGTCGCCGACGGCGCCCGGTTCCTGATGGCCTCCACCTCCGAGGCGTACGGAGACCCGAAGGAGCACCCGCAGCGGGAGACCTACTGGGGCAACGTCAACCCGATCGGGGTCCGCAGCGTCTACGACGAGGCCAAGCGCTTCTCCGAGGCCGCGACGATGGCGTACCACCGCTACCGCGGGCTCGACGCGGCGATCGTCCGGATCTTCAACACGTACGGCCCGCGGATGCGCCCGGACGACGGCCGCGCCATCCCCACCTTCATCTCCCAGGCGCTGCGCGGCGAGCCGATCACCGTGCACGGCACCGGCAACCAGACCCGGTCGATCTGCTTCGTCGAGGATCTGGTGCGCGGCATCCTGCTGCTGCTCGACTCGACCGAGACGGGCCCGGTCAACTGCGGCACCGAGCACGAGCTGACCATGCGGCAACTCGCCGAGTTGATCGTGTCACTCTCCGACAGCACCTCGAAGGTGACCTATGTCACCCGCAGCTCGGATGACCCGGAGATGCGCCGCCCGGATCTGACGCTCGCTCGCGAACTGCTCGGATACGAGCCGTCGGTCGCGCCCGAAGATGGCCTGCGACGCACGATCGAGTACTTCCGGTCGCGGCTAGGGTAACCGGATCCCCGCGTACCGCCTGCCGCTGAGTGTCGCCTGAAGGCGGCAGTGGCTCCCGCTACGTACCCTGATTTACATGTCCGCGACCTCGTCTGCCGGCGTCCCGCATCCGTACCTGCACCGCAGCGCCGGGCGCGCATCGGTGCCCGGCCCCGATCGGGGCGCCTCCGGGCGTGCCCGTCCGACCGAGGCGCGCTTCTACCCGTCGTACGACGAGGAACAGCCCCGGTCCGGCGGCCCGGCGGGGCCGACCGGGCCTGGCGGCCCGGGTGGCACCGGCGGGTCGGGACGGCGCGGCCCGCGACCGCGCTGGGGCCGGATCGCCCTGGTCGCCGGGGCCGCGGTGCTGGTGCTGGCGCTGCTCGGCAGCGTCGGCGCCTGGTTGTACGCCCGCAACCTCAACAGTGACCTGGCCCGCACCGACCCGTTCGCGGAGATCACCGGTGGTCGGCCCGCCAAGACCGTCGATGGCGCGCTGAACATCCTGCTGGTCGGCAGCGACTCACGGGACCCGGACGCACCGGTAGACAGCAAGAGTCAGTGGCGCGCCGACACGATCATCGTCATGCACATCCCGGCCGACCACCAGGAGGCCTACCTGGTCTCCATCCCCCGGGACCTGTACGTGCCGATCCCGGAGAGCGCCGGCGCGGACTGCGGCTCCGGTTCGCGCGCGAAGATCAACGCAGCGTTCGCGTTCGGTGGGCTGCCGCTGGCGGTACGCACCGTGGAGTGCTTCACCGACGTTCGGATCGACCACGTGATGGCGATCGACTTCGGCGGCTTCAAGGAGGTCACCGACGCTCTCGGTGGGGTGGACCTGAAGGTGGAGCGCACCATCACCTCGATCCACAAGCCGTACCGGACCTTCACCAAGGGCACCAACCACATGGACGGCGCGGAAGCCCTGGACTGGATCCGGCAGCGCAAGCAGTTCCCGGACGGTGACTTCGCCCGGATGCGGCACCAGCAGGAGTTCCTCCGGGCCCTGATGGACAAGGCGGCCAGCACCGGCACGCTGGCGAACCCGAAGAAGCTGAACGATTTCCTCAAATCGGTGACCGCGGCCGTAACCGTCGACCAGACTTTCTCGGTTACAGACATGGCGCTTCAGTTCCGTAACCTGCGCGGCCAGAACCTCACCTTCGTGACCAGCCCGAACTCGGGCAGCGACACGATCAACGGCGAGTCGGTGGTGGTGTCGGACCGGGAGAAGGCGCTCGCGATGTACCAGGCCATGTCCGCCGACACGATGGCCGACTGGGTCAAGGCGAACCCGCCGAAGAGCAACGACGGCGGCTGAGCGCGGCCCGGCTGGCACCAGCCGTTCGGATCATCGAGCGGCGACGATCGACTGAGTCTGCAAAATTCGACGTCCGGATTGACCCGGGATGAACTCGCCAAGTCGATTTGATGTACGTACAGTGGTGCCGCCCCCTCCTGATCACGAGCTGGAGCACGCATGCCGGTTCAGGCCAGTCGTCGCCCTTCTTCCTCCGGGTCCGCCGCCCCCAGCGGCCGAGTCGCTGCGGCCATACCCGCGCAGGCGCGCCCCTCGGGAGGCGGGCCGGGCTCGCGTCCGCCGGGTAGCGGCGGTGGTGGCGGTGGCGGCGACCGCCCGGGTGGCGGTGGGTCGAAGAAGCGGACCAAGCGCAAGGACCCGCTCTGGGCCAGGCTGACCGTCGTCTTCGGTGCCGTGCTGATGCTGAGCAGCGGGGTGGCCATCGTCGGCAGCAAGGCGTTGATCGGGCAGGCGACCGGCGGCATCGCGAAGGGCAACCTGCTGGGTGATGCCGGCAAGTCCGACGCCGAGGGCGGTGCGAGCCTGGACGGCCCGATCGACATGCTGCTGCTCGGCGTGGACGCGCGGGAGCGCTGGGCCGCCGACGACGTCCGTTCGGACAGCATCATCGTCCTGCACATTCCGGCCACGCACGACCAGGCGTACCTGATCTCGATCCCCCGGGACACCGAGGCGCAGATCCCGGCGTTCAAGAAGAGCGGCTACGGCGGCGGTTCCGGAAAGATCAACGCCGCGTTCCAGGCCGGTGCCGCCAACGGTGGCGGCTGGGAGGGTGGCGCCCAGCTGATGGCCCAGACGATCAAGCGGCTCACCGGGATCAGCTTCGACGGCGCGGCGATCATCAACTTCGGTGGCTTCAAGAACGTCATCGACACCCTGGGCACGGTGCGGATCTGTGTCAGCCAGGAGGTCAAGTCGCTGCACATGTCGTACGTCGACGGCAAGCCCATGTGGAACGCGGACGCCAAGAAGACCGGCAAGCAGCGGACCCCGGTGGTGCACAAGAAGGGCTGCCAGGAGATGGAGGGTTGGGCCGCGCTCGACTACTCCCGCCAGCGCAAGACCCTCAAGAACGGCGACTACGACCGGCAGGCCAACCAGCAGCAGCTGATCAAGGCGATGGCGAAGAAGGCCACCGAGGGTGGGATGTTGTCCAACCCGGCCAAGATGAACAACCTGATCAAGGCGGCGGGCAAGGCATTCGTGCTGGACACCGGCGGCGTGCCGATCGAGGACTTCATCTTCACCATGCGCGGGGTCACCGGCAACGAGCTGACCATGCTCAAGACCAACAACGGCACCTTCAACGCCAACAACAACAACACCGAGGGTCTGAACGAAGAGACCCTGGCGATGTTCCAGGCGGTCAAGCAGGACAAACTCGCCGAGTTCGTCTTCACCCACCCCGAGGTGATCTCCACTCGCAAGTGAGGCCGGGAGTCGCGGAAAGCCAGCGACGACCTCCTCACCGCCCGTAGCCTGACGTGAACGGGTTTCACGTATCGGCTGCGGGGAGGCGGTCACGTCCAGGTGGGGACGGAACGCAGCGGGCCGGGCCGAAGCAGCCCCGTCCGCCCGGTCGCCCCGCGCCCGTGGGCCGCGGATCCTGCTCGGCATCGGCCTGGCCCTCGTCCTGCTGGCGGGGCTCGCCGTGGCCGGGCTCAAGACGCTCAGCCACCGCTACGACCGCACGGTGACCAAGGAGCAACTGCTCGACGCCGACGCCCGCACCGAGCGCACCGACCTGGACGGCCCGCTCAACTACCTCCTGGTCGGCTCCGACCGGCGCCCGGGCGAGAGCGGCCCCGACCAGCGCTCGGACACCATCCTCATCGTGCACGTCCCCGCCGGGCAGCGGGAGGCGTACCTGGTCTCCATCCCGCGTGACCTGCTGGTCGCCATCCCGCCCGCGAACGGCTTCGGCGGCGGTCAAGACAAGATCAATGCCGCGTACGAGCACGGCGGCGGCGGGCAGGCCGGCGCCCAACTGCTCTCCGCCACCCTGCACCGGCTCACCGGCATCCGGTTCGACGGCGCCGCGCTGATCGACTTCTCCGGCTTCCGGAAGGTCATCGACCTGCTCGGCGGGGTGGAGATGTGCGTGGACACCGAGGTCCGCTCGATCCACACCAACCGGGTCTTCCCCACCGGCTGCCAGCAGATGGACGGCGCGCAGGCGCTCGACTACGTCCGACAGCGCTACGACCTGCCCGGCGGTGACTACGACCGGCAGCACCACCAGCAGCAGCTGCTCAGGGCGATGTTGGACAGCGCCGGCAAGGCGGACCTGCGGAGCAACCCCGTCAAACTGGACCAGGTGCTCCGGGCGGTCGGCGGCTCGTTGACCGTCGACACCAACGGCGTACCCCTGGAGGATCTGCTCCTCGCGCTGCGCGCGCTGCCGCCCGACGGGATGCGCGGCGTCCAGGTGCCCTCCTCGCCGCAGACCATCGACGAGGTCTCGTACGTGGTGCTGGACAACGGCGGCAACGGGCTGTTCGAGGCGCTGCGCGACACCCGGGTGCCGGCCTGGGCGCAGGCCAATCCCCGCTGGGTGACCCGGTTGTGACGGTGCCGACGGCCCGGTCGGTGTCGAACCGGGCCACGAGGATCTAGTGTTGCTTCCTGTGTTCGGACCCCAGGTTCCCACAGTGCCCGTGACCGAGATCGCCGACGAGACCTACCTGCTGGATGTGCGGGAGGACGACGAGTGGGCGGCCGGCCACGCCCCCACCGCTCACCACCTGCCGATGATGCAGCTGCCGGCCCGGCTGGCCGAGGTGCCCACCGACCGGGAGGTGGCGGTCGTCTGCCGTTCCGGCGGGCGTTCCGCCCAGGTCGTCGCCTACCTGATCAACAACGGTTGGGAGCAGGTGCGCAACGCCGACGGCGGGATGCGCCAGTGGGCTGCCGTCGGCCGACCGGTGGTCGATGCGAACGGGCAGCCCGGCCAGGTCATCTGAGGCCGGCGCAATGGGCGGGCCACTGGTCTTCGCGCACCGCGGCGCCTCGTTCGACCTACCCGAGCACACCCTCGCCGCGTACCTGCGCGCCCTCGACGAGGGCGCCGACGGCCTGGAGTGCGACGTCCGGCTGACCCGGGACGGGCACCTGGTCTGTGTGCACGACCGACGACTGGACCGCACCAGCAACGGTCGCGGTCTGGTCAGCGCGCGTACGCTCGCCGAACTGGACGCCCTGGACTTCGGCTCGTGGCACCCGGGCGGCGCCCCGGACGGTGATCTGCCGCCTGACGAGTCACACACCCGGCTGCTGACCCTGGCCCGGCTCCTGGACGCGGTGCTCGCCGCCGGGCGGCCGGTCCGACTGCTGGTGGAGACGAAGCACCCGTCCCGCTACGGCTCGAACGTGGAACGGCGGCTGGTCAGCCTGCTGCGCCGGTACGGGCTCGCCGACCCCACGCCGGACGACCCGGTGCAGGTAACAGTCATGTCGTTCTCCCCGCTGGCGGTCCGTCGGGTGCGCGAGCTGGCCCCGACGCTGCCCACCGTGCTGTTGCTGGAGGTGCTGCCGCGCTGGCTGCGGTTGGGTCGGCTGCCGTTCGGCACCCGGATCGCCGGGCCGGGCATCGGCCTGGTCCGGACCCGCCCGCAGTTGCTGCCCGCGCTACGCGCCGCTGGCAACCAGGTGTACGTCTGGACGATCAACGAGCCGACCGACCTGGAGCTGGTGCTGGCCGCCGGGGTGGACGGGATCATCACCGACCGGCCCGCGTACGCCCTCGCCCGGCTGGACCGCTGACCCATCGACCGGGCGGGGGTGCCCAAAACCGGGTCGGCGGGGCAGACTCGGCACATGCCGGAGCGTATCGATTTCCCCGCTCTCCTCGCCGGCCACACCGTCGTGATCGAGATGATCAACTCAGGCGACGCGGGCCTGCCGGTCCTCACCCAACTGCTCCGGGTGGCCCAGCCGGCGCTCGGCGCGACCGGGATGGCGTTCGTCGAGTTCGGTCCCACCGGCGGTCGCGTCATCGCCGCGACCGGCGCGGCGGAATGGGCCCTGGGCCGACCACTGGCGGTCGACGACCCGGACACCGTCTGCCTGCTCACCGGGCCACGAGTACGACAGGCGCGGGTGAGTGACCTCAACGGCAAGCTGGCCGCCGAACTGGCCGGCAGCGGCCTGCGCCGGATGGTCGTCTCCCGGGCCGAGATCGGCGGTCACACCGTCGGCAGCCTGCACGCGCTCTACCCGGGCGACGACGAGCCGGGCGCCGAGCAGCAGGGGGTGATCGCCTATCTCGCCTCCTGCGTCGGGCACATGTACGGCGACCAGAGTGGCCTGCCGGTGCACGGCGACGGCCCGGTGGTGGCGGCCCTCGCCGACGGGCTGGCCGTCGTCGACCGGGACGGGCACGTCCGGCTCTGGAACCCGGCCGCCGCCCAGGTCACCGGCCGGACGGTCGAGCAGTCGCTGAGCCGCCCGTTGCCGTTCCCGCTGCCACCCTCCGGGCAGGTTCGGGACCACCGGATGCCGGACGGCCGCTGGCTGCGGATCACCTCCGGCGACCTGCCCGGCCCGGGAACGTTACGGGTGGTCACCTTCCGCGACATCACCGACCAGCAGCGCCGCGACCACGACCGCGAACTGTTCGTCGCGGTGACCAGCCACGAGCTACGCACCCCGGTCACCGTCATCAAGGGGTACGCGGACACCCTCACCGACCACTGGGAGTCGCTGACCGACGTCGACCGAAGGCAGGCGGCCCGGGTAATCGGGCAACGCGCCAACGAGCTGGCCCGGCTGGTCGACCGTCTGCTCAGCTCGGCGGCCGAGGTGGGGCCGGGCGACGACCCTCCCACCCCGTTCGACCTCGGTGAGGCGCTGCGCTCCGCCGTCGTCGACCTGCCGGCCGAGCTGCGCCGCCGGCTGGTGCTCCGCCTTCCGAGCGACCTGCCCAAGGCGCTCGGTCACCGGCCCAGCCTGGCCACGGTGCTGACCGAGTTGACGACGAACGCCGGTAAGTACTCGGCACCTGAATCTCCCATCGAGATCACCGCCTCGGGCGACGGTCATCTGGTGGCGTTCCGGGTCAGCGACCAGGGCATCGGCATCCGACCCGAGCACGTGGAACGGGCGTTCGACAGGTTCTGGCAGGGCGAGTCCGGCGACCGGCGCGGCTATCCCGGAGCCGGGCTCGGGCTCTATCTCGTCCGCCGGATCGTTGAACAACAGAATGGATGGGTATCCCTACGTCCGAGGACCGGCGGCGGTACGGTCGCAGAGGTGCGGCTACCACGCGGTTGACCAGGGGTGGCGCGACGTGGAGGCGACGGTGGCAGCGGCAACGAGGGATCGGGCCTGGTGCGTGGTGGTTCCTCACCACCCGGGCGGGGCACGGCTGGCCCGACACCGGCTCGCCGCCGAGCTGACGGATGTCGTACCCCCGACGATCCTCGCGGACCTGATCGCGGTGCTCGCGGAGCTGGTGGGCAACGCGGTGCGGCACGCCAGACCGCTGCCCGGCGACGTGATCAGGGTTGCCTGGCACCTGCGGCCCTCGGCCGAGGGCACACTGATCCAGCTTCGGGTCACGGACGGCGGCAGCGCGAGCACCGGGCCACGGCTCCGGACGGCCAGCCCGGATGCGGCGGACGGGCGCGGCCTGCACATCGTGGCCGGCCTGGCGACCCGTTGGGGTTTCGAGCAGGACGGCATGGGCCAGCGCGTCTGGGCGGAGTTCGACGGGGTGCCGACACCCCGACCCGACCTGGTGCCGGCGGGCTGAGGACCACTCGGGCGGGTCCCGGTCACGGCGAGCCGCTCGAAGCTCTAGGCTGTGACGCCGTGAGTAAGCGTCGAAAGAGCCAGCGTGCCGCCGCCGACACCACCCCCCGTCGCGACAAGGTGCGGGACGTCTTCGTGCCGCGTCCGTTCGACGGGCTGGTCGACGAGTCCGAGTGGATCGCGCTGCGCGAGTTGGTGCCCGCTGCCTCCGCCCCGCTGCGGCTGGCGCCCGCCCTGGTCGACGAGTTCGGTGACCGGACGGCGACGCTCGCCACGGTGCTGCCCATGGCCGCCCCGGCGATCACCAAGCCGGATGGCCGGGTGCTGATCGGCCTCCAGCGCCACCAGCAGTCCGGTGACGTGTCGCGGGACCTGGCCGACGCGTTGCTCAGCGCGCTGCGTGCTGAGCCGGGTGGCCAGGTGGCGGTGGCGCCGCTGCCCGGCCCCGGGCCCCGGCTGCAGGACATCCTCGTGGACGGTCCGCTGGACATCACCATGCACGACGGTTTCGACTTCTGGCTCGACCCCGGGGCCGCCGACGATCCGACCGTCCAGGCGTCACTGGAGCGGGCGAACGCGGCCATCTACCCAACGGTCCGGCTGACCGCGGCGAAGGCCGCGTACTGGTGTCAGGTCCCGGAGAAGGCCCACGTGCGCTGGGTGCTGCCGGACGACGAGGACGCCGCCCTGGACGCGCTGGCTCGACTCGGCGCGGCTGGCACGTTGACGCTCGGCGAGCAGACCAAGTTCGCCGGCATGTTCCGCGCGCACGGTCGACTCGTGCCGGTCTGGGACCTGCCGGAGGAGACCCCGGCCGCCGAGTGGGAGGAGCCGGTGGCGCAGTTCGCCAAGCGGTACGCCGAGGCGCTCACCGTCACCGACCCACTCGACGCCGCCGGCCGCCGGGCCCGTCAGGGGCTGCTCGGCCGCCAGCTCACCCTGCGCTGAGCGGGTCCCGGGTGATCGGGCAGGACATGCAGCGCGGTCCGCCCCGACCGGAGCCCAACTCGGAGCCGGCGATCGGGATCACCTCGATGCCGGCCCGCTCCAGTTGGGCGTTGGTCGCCGTGTTGCGCTCGTAGCCGACGCAGAGCCGGGGGGCCAGCGCGAGCGTGTTGTTGCCGTCGTCCCACTGCTCGCGTTCGGCGGTGACCGGATCCAGGCCGGTGTCGATGACCCGGAGCAGGTCGAGGTCCATCGCGTCGGCGGCGGCCCGCAGGAACGGTGCCGGCCCGTCCACCCGCGGATCCTCGCCGTCCCCGCCGGCGATCACCGTGTACGCGGACAGCGTGCTGGCGATGTTGGGGTACATCAGGACGGCGTCCACGTCGACCATCGTGCACACGGTGTCCAGGTGCATGGTGGCGCGCTTCTGGGCGATCGGGACCACCAGGATGGTGTGGGCCAGGCCGGCGGCGAAGACCTGCCGACCGAGGCGTTCCGCGCCGGCCGGTGTCGTCCGCTCACCCACCCCGACCGCCAGCACGCCGGGCGCGAGCAGCAGCACGTCCCCGCCCTCCAGGTGCTCGAGGCTTGGGCGGTAGACGAACTCGGTGCCGGCGAACCGGGGGTGGTGGCGGTAGATGGCGTCGGTCAGGGTGGTCTCGCGGCGGCGGGCCGGCATGGCCAGGCTGGTGACGCCGACCCGGTCGCCGATCCACAGCGACGAGTCGCGGGTGAAGAGCAGGTTGGGCAACGGGTCGATGACGAAGTCGTGTCGGTCCATCAGCGTGTAGACCAGCCCACCGGGCCGCTCGGAGCTGATCCGCAACTCCTCGTGGGCCAGCCCGGCGGTGAGCACGTCGGCCAGCGCGGCCGGGTCCAGGTAGGAGAGGTGGTCGGCGACGCGGGCGCGCAGCGTGTCGCCGAGCCGCCGGGAGCGCAGCACCTGCTCGGTGAGTTCGGCCCGGGCGTCCGCGACGGCCAGCGTCTCGGCCAGCAGAGTGGCCAGGTAGAGCACCTCGACGCCGCGTTCGCGCAGGGCGGCGGCGAACGCGTCGTGTTCCTCCTGGGCGCGCTCCACCCAGGGGATCGCGTCGAACAGGAGCGAGTCGTTGTTGCGCGGGGTGAGCCGGGCCAGTTCGGGGCCGGGCCGGTGCAGCAGTACGGTGCCGAGCCGGCCGACTTCACTGTCGACGTAGTGGGTCACTCCCGCAGCGTAGGGCAGGGTTTAGCGGCATCCGAGAAAAGAACTGTGGATGAATATGGCATTCATCCACAGTCACTCCGGCGCTCCGGCTTGCAGAACACCGGTAGTGGCAACGTAGGGTAGTGAGGACATAACTTCGAGGGACCTTTTGCCGGAGGTCGCGATGACTGTCTTTCCCGCACGACGAGCCGTACCGTCCGCTCGGGCACTGCCGCCCGTCGCGGTGCCACACCCCCGCGTCGAGGCGCCGGGGGTTCTCGAACCGGTCCGTCCGACACCGCTCGAATGGGCCCGCCGCCGTCGTGCTGAGCGGGGTGCACGCCGCCTGGAGGCGGCCGGTGCACGGGCGTTGGGCCAACTCGACCACCTCGGGCCTTCCTGGCACGTGATCGAGTGGCCGCGCACCGACGTGACAGACGTCCTCGACCACGGTCAGGACGATCGAGCCGGGTTCCTCGCCATCGGGCCGAGTGGCCTCTTCGCCGTGACCATCGCCGACCACGGCCGGGCCCGGGTGCTCGTCGCCGGAGACGTGGTGCAGATCAACGGCAAGCGACCTCCGTACGTGGCCGAGTCCCGCCGGGACGCCAAGAGGGCCAGCAAGGCCCTCTCGGAGGCGGTGGGGCTTCCCGTTCCGGTGACACCGGTGCTGACCTTCGTCGGTTCGGGCGTGATCAGCGTCTACGGCCTTCCGAAGGACTGTCTGATGGCCACCCACCGGGAACTGGACCGGCTGCTCGTGGCCGGTGGCAGCCGGATCAGCCCTGCCACCGCCGAGAAGCTTTCCCGGGTCGCGCAACACCCGGGCACCTGGCTGAACGGCACGTACCGTCCAACCGCCGACTACCGGTGGTACGACGAGGGCCGAACGGCCGCTGACAAGCCGGCCCACCGCCGGTAACGTCACCGGCGACGCCACGCGGCTCCGGTCCCCCCGTTCACCTCACCGGTTTCCGCGCCGTCACCGGTCGCTGCGGTTCACGCTGCGCGCCCCGGTGACCCGGTGCGCTCGGTGATTCCGTCGGCGACCCGCTAGCGTGGACAGTCGATCGGTGCACATAGGAGGCGCGGTGGCCCACGTCGAACTTTCGCTCTCGGAAGCGTTCGTGCCGGCGGTGCGGGCCTCGACAGAGCCGGAGTCCGACAATGTCGGCCAATGGTCGTCGACAGTCTCCCGGGCCGACGAGCCGTGCCTGCTGATCGACGCCGACACCCGGGTGGTGGCAATCTCCGCGGCCGGTTGCGAACTGCTCTGCCTCGGTGAGCCGGCCGGGCTGATCGGTCGACCGTTGCTCGATGGCGGGCTGCGCCTGCTCGACTTCACCGCCAACCGGGGCGAGCTGACCGAAGCCGAGATCGACAAGATTCCGCCCCTGCTGGCGCTCTCCTCCGGCCGACTCGCCCGGGGGCTACTCAGGGTGCAGGCCGCCTCCGCGAACAGCTCCGACGCGACAGTTGACGCGATCTCCACCCCGGTGCTCACCGACGGCACCGTCGCCGGCTCACTCACCTTCTTCTCCGAGGTCTGACCTGCGGCGCAGTGTGTCCTTCGCCGCACGCGGCGTTGCCGGGGCGGGTTTGCACGAAGGCCGTAGGGTGCCCTCATGCTCGATATCGCTCTGCTGCCGGGGGAATACGCTGTGTGCCGGCTGGCTCCTGGCAACACCCTGCCGTACGCGCTGTCGAGCGGGCTGCGCGGCGCGGACGTGGTGACCGTGAGCTGGACCTCCGACGGGATCTCCGTGATCTGCCCGACCGAGCGGGCGCCGGCACAGGCCGTGGTGGAGACGACCTGGCGCTGCCTACGGGTCACCGCCCCGGTGACGCTGGCCGGCACCGGCAGTCTGGCCGCGCTGGTCGACCCGCTCGCCGAGGCCCGGGTCAGTGCCGTCACGTTCTCCACGTTCGACACCGACTATCTGCTGGTGCCGACCGTCCGGTTGACCGAGGGCACGGCCGCGCTCCAGCGCGCCGGGCATCGCGTCACCGGCTGACCTTCACCCGACCGGCCGCTCACCCTACGATGGGCTCGGCCACCCCGGCCGCGAAGAATTCTCCGATGTCCCGAGGATCGGCCCGTGCCGTTCATCCCGCCCCCGCCCGCGTCCCCCGCACCGCGGTCGACGATCCACCCCGCACCGGCGGCTCCTGGGCGGGCAGTCGATCGCGTTCCGGCGCGGAGCCTCGCCCGAGTCCTGCCGATGGCGCTCGCCGTCGCGGCGCTGGCCGGCTGTGGCGCCCCACCCGGGCTGGGGGAGCCGACGAGCGTTCCCACCCACACCGCAGCCCCGACACCGTCCGGCCCGAGCACCGCACCGGCCACCCCGCCGACCACCCCGCCGGCCACCGCCCCGTCTCTCGGCACTGTCACGCCCACCCCGGACGGCGGGTTGGTCGCGACGGCCTGCCGCAACGGGCCGACCGGCCAGCGTGTGCTGCAACTGTTGCGGGGCAGGGCCGGAGTGCTGCCGGCGAACGTCCGGGTCCAGGTCCGCACCGGGCCGCTCTGCGCGGGCGACTGGCAGTTCACAGTGCTGACGGTGACCGGGCACGAGGAACTCCAGGTGATCACCCGGGGCGAGCCCGGTTCCCCGGTGCTGGTCACCGCCGGCACTGACGTCTGCACCATCGAGGTCCGCGCCACCAGTCCGGCCGGGATTCGGGCCCTCGCCTGTGACGCCGGCCCGGCCAACGGGCCGGGTGCGTAGGCTGATCGGCATGCCGGGAACACCGCCGACACGTTTCGTCTTCCTCGGGCCGGAAGGCACCTTCGCCGAGCAGGCCCTGCGCTCGATACCCGCCGCCGAGCGCGGCGCCCGTACGCCCGCTCGCAGCGTCGGAGAGGCGCTGGACAGCGTCCGCGCCGGCGACGCCGACGCCGCCCTGGTGCCACTGGAGAACTCGATCGGCGGGGCGGTGGGCGTCACGCTGGACGAGATGGCCGAGGGCGAGCCGCTGGTGATCACCCGGGAGGTGATCCTGTCGGTGGAGTTCGTGCTCGCCGCACGGCCCGACACCCCGCTGACCTCGATCCGCACCGTGGCGGCCCATCCACAGGCGTCCACCCAGTGCCGGGGCTGGTTGCGCAACCACCTGCCCGACGCCGTGGTGGTCGACGTGCTCTCCAACGGCGCGGCGGCCGCCGGTGCCGGCACGGGCGAGTACGACGCGGCGATCTGCGCACCGATCGGAGCCGCCCGGCACCGACTCACCACACTCGCCGACAAGATCGCCGACCACCCCGACGCGGTGACCCGGTTCGCGTTGGTGTCCCGCCCCGGGCCGCCACCCCCGCCGACCGGTGACGACCTCACCTCGCTCGCGGTCTTCATCGCCCACGACCGGGTCGGCGCGCTGCTGTCCGTGCTGATGGAGCTGGCCGTCCGTGGGGTCAACCTGACCCGGATCGAATCCCGGCCGACCGGCGAGGCGTTGGGCCGCTACGTCTTCTTCCTGGACTGCACCGGCCACGTCGCCGACGTACGCCTGGGCGAGGCGTTGCAGGGGCTCCGCAGGGTCTGTGCCGACGTGCGCTTCCTGGGCTCCTACCCCCGGCACCGGTGGGCCGAGGCGGGCGAACGCCCGGTGCCCGCGCCGGCGGGCCTCTCCGACGTCGACTACGCCGACGCGGCGGCCTGGTTGGCCCGCCTGCGTACCGGCGAGTTGACCTGACCGACGCGGAGCGCCCCCGAGGAAACGGGAGCGCCCGCGCCGCCGCGGTCAGCTCGACGGATCAGGTGCGCGTCGCGCGACTGTCGATCAGCTCAGCAGACCGCCGAGCAGACCGCCCTCCTGCTGCTGCTGGCCACTGCCCATGACGGGTGGCTCCTCGGACGGCTGCACCACCACGAAGCCCTGACCGGCGAAGCTCATGGTGAACGACTCACCGGTGCGGCGCCCCAACAGAGTGCCGAGGCCGAGCTGTTCGGCCCGGTGGTAGCCGGTCTGGAGGTTTGCCGACCAGCAGACCGCGGCCTGGGGGTCGACGTACGTCGGAGCGTCCACGTTCAGCACGACCGGGGTGCCCTTGGTGGTGATGGCGATCCGCCCGTAGCCGCTGAACACACAGTTGAAGAGGCCGGACGAGGACGCCATCCCGGCGCCGCCGACCATCCTGATGTCGTACTGGAGGGTGGAGTCGAAGGCGAGCACGCTGCTGCCGTTGATGGAGAGGGCGTCGCCCGGCTCCAGGTCGATGATGTGCACGTCCTTGGCCAGCTCGGCGAGGAAGACGTCACCCTGCCCGGTGACCTTCATCAGCGGGACGCCCTCGCCGGTGAGCTTCTGCTTGAGGAACTTGCCGAGCCCACCTGAACCCAACGCCTGGAACTGCACATTCCCCTGGTAGGCGACCATCGACCCGACCCGGGCCATCGCCTCGCCGTTGAGCTCGATCTTCAACATCTTGGAGTTCTGCAACCGCATGCCGGGCTGCGCGGACTCCTTCTCCAGATTCTCCGCGGAGAACAGCTCGCTGCGCATGAAAGGGCCTCCTGAATAGGGTCGCGTTCGCTGCACCGACGGTAGGCGACCTCGGCAAGCGCCGGCCGTCGGACGGGCGGCGCGGCGCGTTCGTGTGGCGCGGGTGGGCGGACGTCGAGCGGCGGGGCTCAGCCCCAGCCGAGCGCGTGCAACCGCGCGTCGTCGATGCCGAAGTGGTGGGCGATCTCGTGCACCACAGTAACCGCCACCTCGTCGATGACGTCGTCGTCGTTGTCGCAGATCCGCAGGATTGGACGGCGGTAGATGAAGATCCGGTCGGGCAGCACACCGGAATAGCCCCAACCGCGGTCGGTGAGCGCGTGCCCCTCGTAGAGGCCGAGCAGGTCGACCTCTCCCGGAGGTGGGTCGTCCTCGACCAGGATCACCACGTTGTTCATCAGGCCGAGTAGTTCTTCGGGCACCTCGTCGAGGGCTTCGCCGACCAACTCCTCGAAGCGCTCACGGCTCATCTCCACCGGCACCTCGCCCATTGTGCCCGACGCGCGGGCACGCGGCCCGGTCCTGCTGGACGACGGTGACTGTCATCCGCACATGCACGGAAGAAGCGACCACCCGAAACCGGGCGGAGGCTCCTTCCGTGGACGTACGGGGTGGGCCGGCTGGCTCAGGCAGCCAGGCGGGCGTTGAGGGTGATCTCGGCGCCCGGCGAGAGCAGACGGGAGATCGGGCAGTTGGCCTTGGCGGCCTCGGCGAGCTTCTGGAACTCCGCCTCGTCGATCCCCGGGACCTGGCCGACCGTCTCCAGATCGATCCGGGTCACGGTCATGCCGGCGTCGGTCTTGTCCAGGTGCACCTTGGCGGTGGTCTCGACCGAGGTGGCCGTCGAGCCCGCGTCGGCAAGCGCCTTGGAGAACGCCATCGAGAAGCAGCCGGCGTGCGCGGCGGCGATCAGCTCCTCGGGGTTGGTGCCTTCACCCTCCTCGAAGCGCGACTTGAAGGAGTAGTTGCCGGACAGGCCGCCCTTACCGGTGCGAATGGTGCCCGCGCCCTCGGTGAGATTGCCCTGCCATTGTGCTGAAGCGGTACGGATAGGCATGGGGCAAACGCTAGCGGAAAGGCGACCATCGGGCGACAGACCGGCGCGCGCGCCAGCCCTGCGATCCCTGTCACCACCAGCTTGCTGTGCCATGATGCGACCCAGGTCCGTGACCGGCGGAAGGGTGGCCGATGTCCGAGGAGCTTCCGATCCCGCGGCAGGGCGACCGCTCCGAGGCCCCTGCGGTAATCGAGTGGGGTGCCGACGAGCCGGCCCCGCGACGCCGCTTCGCCTGGTCCCCGGCCGACCTCGCGCAGGATCCCCGGCTGCCCCTGCTGCTCGCCGGTCTGGGCGCGGTGGCCGCGATCGCCTCGCTCGTCGGTG
Source organism: Micromonospora sp. NPDC049089 (assembly GCF_040648775.1). Lineage (NCBI taxonomy): Bacteria > Bacillati > Actinomycetota > Actinomycetes > Micromonosporales > Micromonosporaceae > Micromonospora > Micromonospora sp. NPDC049089. Next base: position 23,405 of record NZ_JBEZEH010000001.1, on the reverse strand, counting down.
AGTGGCTGGTGATGAGCCTGCCGAACGGTGGGCCCGAGGGCAACACGACGATCGAGGTGCCCGCCGGGGTGTCCGAGGTCGGTGGCTTCGGGGTCGGCTACCTGGTCGGGCTTATCGCCCTCGTCTGTGCCGTGGCGCTGACGTTGCGCGGCACGGCGGCCGTACGGCCGAATGCCCGGCTGGCCGGCCTCACCCTGGCCGCTGCCCTGCTGGTGCTGCTGGTGGCCGCCACGGCGGGCCTCGACAACCCCGGTCAGCGAAACTTCTTCTACTCGCTCGAGGACGGCTTTCGGATCGAGTACGGCCGTGGGCTGGTGATGGCGTTCGTCGCCTGTGTGCTGTTCGCTGCCGCTCTGCGACTGACTCCCGCCGCACCCCCCGCCGTGTTCGGCGGCACACCAGACGACGATGACCGGCCCGGCGACGCGCCAGCACCGCGCCCCTGGCGCCGCCGCCGGGGCCCCGACCCGATCGAGGACGGCCTTCCGTCTCCGGCCGACCTGACGGTCACCCCCGCCGCCCCCTTCGCCCGCCCTGACTCCCAGCCCTGACCGGCCCCCCATCACCCGCCCACCGAACAGGAGTGGGTGGGAGTTGGCGTCCGATTCGCCTGGAAGTCATGGATGCGACCCGTTCCGCGAGGTACGGTTGCTGACCCGCCGTCACTCCGAGACTCGGGTTCCCTGACCCTGGCGGTGCGACGGCGGCGGGCGAAGGAGGAACCATGACCCGCCCGGGACTGCCCAAGTTGATCGCGACCGACCTCGACGGGACGCTGGTCCGCAGCGATGACACCGTCTCCGCGTACACCCATGGGGTGCTCGACCGGGTGCGCGCCGCCGGAATCCCGGTGGTCGGCGCGACCGGACGCGGCCCTCGGTTGACCGAGTTGACCCGCAACGACATCCGCGCCGCCGACTTCCTGGTGATGGCCGGCGGTGGACGGGTGGTCGACCAGAGCGACCCGAGCGGCCCGGTGGTGCTCCGCGACGAGCGGCTGCCCGCCGAGGTGCTGGCTCGGCTCCTCGCCGACCTGGAGGCGGAGGTCGGCCCGCTGACCGTGATGGTCGAGGCGTCCGACGAGCACGACGCCCCGCTGTGGGGCGACTACCACGAGAGCTGGCCGTACCAGGACCGCTTCGAGGCACGCACTCGCGACGAGTGCCTCGCCTGCGACGTGATCAAGGCGTTCGCCCGGACCGCCGACCATCACGTGGACGAGCTGCTGGCGGTGGCCCGCCGGATCGTCCCGCCGCAGGTCGCCACGCTCACCCAGGCCGGGCTCGGCTTCATCGAGATCTGCCCGCCCGGCGTGGACAAGGCGACCGGGTTGACAGTGGTGGCGCAGACCCTCGGGGTCGACCCGGCCGATGTGCTGGTCTTCGGCGACATGCCCAACGACCTGCCGATGTTCGAGTGGGCCGGCTGGTCGCGGGTGGCCGTGGCCAACGCGCACCCCGAGTTGCGTGCCGTCGCCGACGAGGTGACCTTGCGCAACGACGACGACGGGGTGGCGGTGTATCTGGACCGGCTACTGTCCCGGTAATGGGAGACACACCCCGCCTCATCGCCACCGACATCGACGGCACGCTGATCCGCGACGACCACACCGTCAGCCCACGCACCGCCGACCTGCTCGCGCGGATCTCCGCGCAAGGCACGCCGGTCGTCCTGGTCACCGGCCGTCCGGTCCGCTGGCTCAAAATGGTGTACGACCAGCTCGCCCGACCGCTGCCGGCGGTCTGCGCCAACGGCGCCGTGGTCTACGACCCGTTCTCCGACGAGGTGGTGCGGGCTGACCCGCTCGCCCCGCACCACCTGGCCGAGGTGGCCCGGAGGCTACGGGCCGAGGTGCCCGGGATCAGCTTCGCCGTGGAGATCCTGGACAGCCGGGAGATGCGGCACGAGGAGCACTACCCCCTGCGCTGGGACGCCGACGCCAGCGGCATCCGACCGGTCGAGACGCCGGAGGAGCTGCTCTCCGTCCCGGCGGTGAAGCTCCTCGCCCGAGCCGGCGAGCAGGACCCGGATGCCTTCGCCGAGCTGATCGCCGCGGCGGTGGCGGGGTTGGCCGAGGCCACGCACTCGTCGTCCTCCGGGCTGGTGGAGATCTCGGCGGCCGGCGTGACCAAGGCGGCGGGGCTGGCCTGGTACTGCGACCAGGTCGGGGTGGCCGCGGAGGACGTGCTGGCCTTCGGCGACATGCCGAACGACGTGCCGATGCTGACCTGGGCCGGGCGTGGTGTGGCGGTGGCCAACGCGCACCGCGCCGTCCTGGCGGTCGCCGACGATGTGACGACGGCGAACACCGAGGACGGCGTGGCGGCGTACCTGGAGAAGATCTTCGGGGTGGACTGAGGTCAGAGGTACTGACCGGTGTTGTGGCCCTCGCCGCCGCCCGGCTGGCCGATGCCCGGCATCCCGGGGACGACCCCACCGGGGCCGCTGGGCAGCGCCTGCCGGCCGCCGCGCATCTGCTCCAGCTGCACCCGGGCGGCCATCTGCTGGGCCACCAGGGCCGCCTGGATGCCGTGGAACAGGCCCTCCAGCCAGCCGACGAGCTGGGCGTGCGCGATCCGCAGCTCGCTCTCGCTGGGGGCCTTGTCCTCGGCGAAGGGCAGCGAGATGCGCTCCAGCTCGTCGCGAAGCTCGGGGGCGAGGCCCTCCTTGAGCTCGACGATCGACCGCTCGTGGATCTCCCGCATCCGGCTGCGGCTTGCGTCGTCGAGAGGTGCGGCCTTCACCTCCTCCAGCAACTGCTTGATCATGCTGCCGATCCGCATCACCTTGGCCGGCTGTTCGACCAGGCGGGTCGGGTCCTCGCCCTGGCCCTCGTCGGTCTGCATCGTGCCGATCGGCCGGCCGTCCGGACCAACCACCACCACTGTGCCGGAGTGGCCGGAGTCGTCGGGGCCGGGCTCGTCGTTCTGTCCAGCGGAGCGCGCTTCGGTCATGGGGTCCATCTTTACCCAGCGGGCGCGACCCATGCCGCCCGGGACCGACTACCGGGGCCGAACCACCCGGGCGGGGCGCGCTACCGTCGCGCCATGCCTGTCGACCCGCGCGCCGTGTTGACCCGGCCCGCCCCGGAGCCCGACCGGACGGTGGCGTACGGGGACCACCCGGATCAGGTGGCCGATCTGCGCCTCCCGGCGGGCACCGGGCCGGCCCGGCCGCTGGTCGTCGTCCTGCACGGCGGCTTCTGGCGGGCCGAGTACGACCGACGGCACACCGGCCCGCTGGCCGCAGCCCTCGCCGCCGACGGCTACCCGGTGGCGCAGCTGGAATACCGCCGCACCGGGCAGCCGGGAGGCGGCTGGCCGGGCACCCTCACCGACGTACTGACCGGGGTGGCCGAGCTGCCGGCGCTGGCGGCCGAGGCGCTGCCCGGCCGGGTGAGCCTGGCCGCGCCGATCCTGGTCGGGCACTCCGCAGGCGGCCACCTGGCGCTGTACGTGGCGGGCACCGCACCGGCGACGGTGGGCGGAGTACTCGCCCTGGCCCCGGTGGCCGATCTGGGCGAGGCGTACCGGCGGGACCTGGACTCGGGGGCGGTCGCCGCGCTGCTCGGCGGCGGGCCGGCGCACGTCCCGGACCGGTACGCGGCAGCGGATCCACGGATGTTGGTACCGATACGAACACGCACAGTAGTCGTTCATGGGTCCGACGATCATCAGGTTCCAGTGGAGATGAGCCGGGATTTCGTCGCGGAAGCGCGTGCCACGGGTTCCGATATCTCCCTTGTTGAACTGCCCGGATGCGAGCATTTCGGGCTGATCGACCCGGAGGCCGTCGCCTGGCCTCAGGTCCTTGCCGTGTTGCGGTCCCTGCACGATGATCAATAGCCATTGACGCAGCGTCGCGGACCAGGTAGAACGCCGTTGGGGCGGTGTTCAGCCCTGCAACGCTTCCCTGGAAGGAACTCGGTGTCGCAGATGAATCGCAGGCGGGCGCTCCAACTGTTGGCCGCGCTCGGAACCACCGGGTTCGTCGCCGCGTGCGGCTCCGACGGTGACGCCGAGCCGACCGCCGACCGGGGCCCGATCAAGATCGGTTTGATCACGCCGCAGGCCGGTGGTTTCAAGAGCATCGGCGATGACATCACCAATGGCTTCCAGCTCTTCCTCGACCTGCACGACCAGCGGCTGGGCGGCCACTCGGTGGAGCTGCTGACCGCCGACGAGGGCGACACCGCCAAGACGGGCAAGGCCGCCGTCGAGGGCCTGCTCAAGCAGGGCGTCCTGGCACTCACCGGCGTCGTCAACTCGGCGGTGATGGTCGGCATCCGGGACACCGTGGAGCAGGCCCGGGTCCCGCTGATCGGCTCCAACGCCTCACCGAGCAGCCTGCAGAGCGTCTTCTACATCTGGCGGACCTCGTACGTGCTCGACGAGGCCGGCAAGGCGCTGGGCACCTACCTGCGCGACCAGCTGCCGGCGAACGGCCGCGTCGCGATCATCATGCCGGAGAACGTCGGCAGCCCGGACGTCGTCCGCGGCTTCCGGGAGTACTTCGGCACGAACGACCCCCGGATCCGCGACGCGGTGACCTACACCAGCGCCACCTCCAACCCCGGCAAGACGACATACGCCTCGGACATCAGCAGGGCGCTGGCCAAGAAGCCCACAGCGGTCTTCTGCTTCTTCGCCGGAGCGGCGGCGGTGGAGTTCATCAAGCAGCTGCGCGAGAAGTTCGCCGGGCCGATCTACGCACCCGGCTTCCTCACCGAGGGCGCCGTGCTGGAGAACCTGAAGGACAACGCGCTGGGCATCCAGACCGCGCTGAACTACTCGGCCGACCTGAACAACACGTCGAACCGGGTCTTCGCCTCGGCGTACCGCAAGAAGTACCAGGTCACCCCCACCACGTACGCGATGGCGTCGTACGACGCGGCGCAGGTGCTCGACCAGGCCATCCAGCTGACCGGTGGGAAGCCCACGCCGCAGCAGGTCAACCTGGCCCTGGGCAAGATCGGCCAGATCGACAGCCCGCGCGGCATCTGGCAGTTCAACCAGCCGCGTACCCCGCAGCAGAAGTGGTACCTGCGCGAGGTGCAGCGCGACGGTCAGGTCATGTCGAACGTGCTGATCAACGAGCTGGCCACGCTGGGCTGAACGCCCACCCGGAGCACGATTCGGGGCCGGTCTCCCAGTGGGAGGCCGGCCCCGGCACGTTCGCGGGTCAGTGCCGCAGCTCGGCGATGCAGCACTTCACGCTGCCGCCGCCCTTCTTCAGCTCGGCCAGCTCGACCGGGACCGGGGTGTACCCGGCCGCCTTGAGCTTGCCGGCCAGGCGGGTGGCCTCGCTGTTCAGCACCACGTTCGCGCCGTCGCTGACCAGGTTGAGCCCGAAGGCCATCGCGTCCTCGTCGTCGGCGATCACCGCGTCCGGGAAGAGCTGGGTGAGCACCCGCTGACTGGCCGCGGAGAACGCACCCGGGAAGTAGACGACATTCGCGTCGTCGATGGCCGCGAGCGCCACGTCCAGGTGGTAGAAGCGGGGGTCGATCAGGCGCAGCGACACCACCGGACGGCCCAGCGCCTCCTGCGCCTCCGCGTGCGCCGGGATCTCGGTACGGAAGCCGTGCCCGGCCAGGATGAGCCCGCCGTGCGCCTCCGGCACGTACGCGAAGTCGCCCTCACCCTCGTTGGTCTCGCTGGGTGCGATGAACCGCCAGCCCTGCGCGTCATAGAAGGCGTGGTGGGCGGCGGCCTCGGCGGCCCGCTGCTCGTGCTTGAACCGGGCGCCGTAGACGCTGCCGTCCACCACGAAGCCACCGTTGGCGGCGTAGACCATGTCGGGCAGGCCCTGCTCGGCGGTGAGCAGGTGCACCTCGTGGCCGAGGCCGACAAGCGTCTCGCGCAGCCGGTCCCACTGCTTGACGGCCAGGGCCCGGTCGACCGGCGTGGTCACGTCCATCCACGGGTTGATCGCGTACTCGACCGCGAAGTACTCCGGCGAGCACATGAGATATGTCCGCTTTCGCGGGAAACGCTGCTGGTTCACGGTCACCAAGAGTAGGTACCGTGGAACTTTGAAAACAGCCACAAGCGTTGCTTCCCAGAGGCGGAACGTTGCAGATAGACGCGGTAGACCAGCGGATCATTGCGTTACTCGTCGCGGACGCCCGTGCGTCCTACGCCGACATCGGTGCCCGGGTGTCACTCTCCGCCCCGGCGGTCAAACGTCGCGTCGACCGACTGCGCGCCACCGGCGTGATCAGGGGATTCACGGCCGTCGTTGATCCAGCCGCCGTCGGCTGGACCACGGAGGCCTTCGTCGAGCTGTTCTGCGCCGGCCGGACCACCCCGGCGCAGATCGGCGTGGCCGCCCGCCGGCACCCTGAGGTGGTCGGCGCGTACACCGTCTCCGGGGAGGCGGACGCGCTCGTGCACCTGCGCGCCGCCGACATCAGCCACCTGGAGGCGGCACTGGAGCGGCTGCGTGCCGAGTCCTTCGTGACCTCCACCCGCAGCACCATCGTGCTCTCCCGGCTGGTCGAGTCGCCCGGCGTCGGCCCGTCCGCCGGCACCTCTTGACCTCAACCCAGGTTGAGGAGATGGACTGGCCCCGAGTGGGCGAGGCAGCCCACCGGGGCCGAGGGGGCTGTCATGCGGGCGATCTGGTTACGTGAGTTCGGCGGGCCCGAGGTGCTGGTGCCCGGCCCCGCGCCGGACCCGGTCCCCGGTCCCGGCCAGGTGCTGATCGACGTCGCACACGCGAACATCACCTTCGTCGAGACCCAACTGCGCGCCGGTCACCCCGGCCCGTTCCGCCTCACCCCACCGCTGATCCCCGGCAACGGCGTCGGCGGGGTGATCACCGCCGTCGGGCCGGACGTCGACCCGGCGCTGACCGGGCAGCGGGTGGTCAGCGCCACCGGAGGTTCCGGCGGTTACGCCGAACGCGCGGCAGTGGACGCGTCGGCGACGATCGCGGTGCCGACCGGGTTGGCTCTGGACGAGGCGGTGGCACTGCTGGCCGACGGGCGGACCGCCACCATGCTCATCGAGGCGGTCGGCGTACGCCCCGGCGACCGGGTGCTGGTGGAAGCCGCTGCCGGCGGCGTTGGCAGCCTGTTGGTGCAGCTCGCGGTCCGCGCCGGGGCACGGGTGATCGGCGTGGCCGGTGGGCGACGCAAGGTGGACCTGCTACCCGGCCTGGGCGCCGAACTGGCCGTCGACTACCTGCTGCCCGAGTGGGCCGAGCAGGTCCGCGCCGCGGTGGGCGGGGTCGACGTGGTGCTCGACGGGGTCGGTGGTTCGGTGGCCCGGGCCGCCTTCGACCTGCTCCCGCCGAGCGGCCGGATGGTCAGCTTCGGGCTGGCGAGCGGAGAGTGGTCCCCGGTGTCGACGGAGGCCGCCACGGCACGGCAGGTCACCATGATCCGCCCGGACGTGCCACCGGCCCGGCTGCGGGCGTACACCGAACAGGCCCTGACGGACGCGGCGGCCGGCCACCTGCGACCGCTCATCGGCCAACGCTTCCCACTGGAACGCGCCGCCGACGCGCACGCCGCCATCGAGGCGCGCGCGACGGTCGGCAAGACCCTGCTGGACGTGGCCTGATCGAGCTCAGAGGTACATGCCGGTGCGGTGCTCCGACTCGTCGCGTCGGACCGGCTTGTCACCCTCACCGAAGAACCGCTTGCCGCCGAACTCGCCGTGCAGACGGTCGTCCAACTCGTCGGCGAGACCGGTCATCACCTGCACCGCCAGCATCAGATGGGTCGCCTGGAAGTTGCGGCCGAACACCGGGATGGACGCCCACACCGTGTCGTCGGCGCAGTAGAGGCGGCCGATCGGCATCCGGTTCGTCAGTTCGGAGAGCTTGACGTAGAGCCGCTCGGTCGGCTCCACCTCGGTGAGCACCGGGGAGAAGACGTCCACCAGGGGCGGGTTGTCCCGCACGCGCACGAAGACCATCGCCGAGCCGGCGCGGATGGTGATGTCGCCGTCCGAGTCGATCTGCAACCGGTCGGTGTCCGACTTCAACATGGTGGAGACCACGGTTCGGACCCGATCGGCCAGGTCGAGCACGTCGTCCTGCTCGACCTGCGCGGCGGCCGCCTCGGCCAACGCCTCCTCCAGGTCCGCCTCGACGTCGGCGTCCGGACCGAACTCGCTGCGAGCGGTGCCCAGCGGTTCCACGGCCAACGGCTCGCCCTCGGCGTCGTGCACCAGATAGACGAGGAAGGCCGGGTGCGGAGCGCCGTAGACGTCCCGCAGCGTGCGGGAGAGCAGGGTGGCGACCTGGGTCGACTCGGCCGTCGTGGCGTTCAGCCCGAAGGAACCGCCAGAGCCGGCGACCACCCCGGGCGGGGACCAACCGAGCGCGACCATGTCCGCCACCGCGCCCCGGTCCAGTCGGTAGCCCGCCGGCAGAGCGGCGTTGCCGACCGCGCGGGCGGACAACACCCGGTCCGCGTCCACGTCGACGCTGATCGAATAGACAGCGTCCCCGGTGCCGGAGGCGGTGGGGTCCAGGGTCAGGTCGAGGTTTGCGCCGACGGGAAGTTCCCGCAGCCGTACGGCGAGCGCACGGGCGAACTCCCGCCACGCCTCGGTCACCTTCGCCCGCAGGTCGGTGGTGCTGGGCTCGTCGAGCAGGATCGATTCCGCCGGCTCAATCGAAGCGCCGGGCAGCTCACCGTGCGGCGCCGAGGGGTGGTCAGCCGTCATGATCGCCTCCGTCCGTCACGATCACCCTACCCACGCCGCCCGTGGGTCGGATCAGCCCGGACCGGGATCGGACAGCGGCGGTCAGGGGGCCGTCGGGTCCGTGGGGTCGGCGCCCAGCTCGACCGGCCAGGCGCCCGCCAGCGCGCTGAGCCGGGCCGCGGCGTCCGCCGGGTCCGCGCCCCGGCCAACCGCCAACCCGAAGAGGTACGCGGTGACCGGCGCACCCGGACGCAGCACCTGATGGGCGACGTCCCGGGCCAGATCCAGCACCGCCGGCACCGGCACCGCGGTCGGGTCCAGATCCAACTCGGCACACACCGCCGTGACCCAGTCGTCCATCACCGTCATCGCGCCCACTCCTCCGCCCGGCGTACGTCCTCGTCAGTGTCGCAGTCGAACCACGGCGGCGGGCCCTCGCCGGACCAGGCCACCTCCGACACGACGAGCCCCGCCAGCAACGCCCGGACCGGGGCCCCGGACAAGCTGCCGCCCCGCTCGACCGCCAACCGGTCCACCGCCGCCCGCAGCGCGGCCACCCGCCAGATGCCGCAGAGCGACTGCCGCCGCCCACCGCCGTCCACGAAGCACGCCCCGTCGGGTCGCTCACCGCCGCCGAGGCCGTCGCGGGCCTGCGCGAGGCCGTCGCGAGCCGGCGGTGCGGCGAGGCCGTCACGGATCAACGGTGCGGCGAGGCCGTCGCGGGCCGGCGGTGCCGGATCGGTGGGGCCGCCCGCCGAACCGGTGTCGGGGATCTTCCGATCGAGGTGGTGCAGCAGGTCCCCGATCGCGGCCCGGGTGAGCAGCGGCAGGTCGGCGGCGAGCAGCGCGACCAAGGTGACGTCGGTGTCCAGCAGTGCCAGCCCGGCCGCCGCCGCGGCGACCGGGCCCCCGCCGGGCGGGTCCTCCCGGACGACCCGGACGCCCGCCGGCACGGCGTCGGCCGCACCGACAAGCACCCGCGGCGTCGCGTCGGCGACTGCGGCCAGCACCCGGTCGCGCATCGGCCGGCCGCCGATCGGAAGCGCGGGTTTGTCGAGGCCGCCCATCCGTCGGGCGGCCCCACCCGCGAGCACCACGGCGGCGTACGTCCCCACCCGGCCACCGTAGCCGGGACCGGTCCCACCCAGATGTCGGGCGGCTGCGCGAACCCAGCGCGGCGAACGAACACCATGATCCACTCGGATTCGCCGAAAGCGCGGTGTCCCGGTGCCGGGGATACCCCGACTTCAAGGAACACGAGTGGATCACCCCCGGGCACCGCCGGCGGACCGGATCGGAGGGGCATCGGTCGGACGGCGCCGCCGGGTGCCCGATGGCCGGTGGTCGTGCGGGTGTGCCGGCGGGGGGTGGAGGATGGCGGGATGGGACGGGCAACTGATCGACGGGGCGTACTCCGGATCGACCTGGACGCGGCGACCGCCGCACGCGGGGCGATCCGCCGACCGGACACGCTCGCCGTGGAGGAGCCGCTGGAGATCCGGGTCGGCGCGGCAGGCCCCGGCCGACGCCGGCCGCTCGCTGTCACCATGCGTACTCCCGGCGACGATCTGGACCTGGCCATCGGGTTCCTGCTGACGGAGGGGCTGATCCGGTCGACCGACGACGTGTTGACCGCGCAACTCTGTGCCGGCGCGGAGACGCCGAACACGTACAACGTGGTGGACGTGGTGCTCGCCCCCGGCGTACCGGAACCGACCACCGACCCGTCCCGGAACTTCTACACGACCAGCTCCTGCGGTGTCTGCGGCAAGGCCAGCATCGACGCGGTACGCACCCGATCGCTCTTTCCGGTCGCGGCGGACACGCTCAGCGTCCCGGCCACGCTGCTCGCCGAGCTGCCCGACCGGTTGCGCGCCGCCCAGCGCGGCTTCGATCGGACCGGCGGGCTGCACGCGGCGGGGTTGTTCACCCCCGACGGTGAGCTGGTGGTGCTCCGGGAGGACGTGGGCCGGCACAACGCCGTGGACAAGGTGATCGGCTGGGCCGTGCGGGAACGCCGGCTGCCGCTCACCGGGCACCTGCTGCTGGTCTCCGGGCGGGCCAGCTTCGAGCTGACCCAGAAGGCGTGGATGGCGGGGTTGCCGCTGCTGGCAGCGGTGTCCGCCCCGAGCACCCTCGCCGCGGAACTGGCCGACGAGGCGGGGATGACACTTGTCGGCTTCCTGCGCGGGCGGACCATGAACGTCTACACCGGGCCGCACCGGATCATCGTGGAGCAGCCAGCCTGACCCGAGCGGCCCGTCAGCGACCGATCCGGTCGATCAGGTCGAACAGGGCCAGCCTTGCGGCGGCGTCACGGGCGATCAGGAAACCGGCGATGCCGAGGATCCAGCCCAACGCGCTGCCCGCCTTCGTGACGATCCAGGTGTTCAGGCGGGCCAGCACCGGCTCGACCAGTCGCGGGCGGGCCACTCTGGCACCCAGCAGCAGCACCGCCGGCAGCACCATGACCAGGCAGTATCCGGCGAGCAGCGCCACCACGCTCGCCGCTCCCACCTCCGATGTGGCCAACAGACCCACCGCACCGAGGTACGGAAGCATGGTCGCCACCTCGGCCAGCGCCGCGAGCAGCGCCAGCCCGACCAACCAGCGTGCGGAGGAATCTCCGGCGGTGGCCCGGTCCCGCCAGCGCAGGACGCCACCGGTACGGGGACGCCGCTTGCCGTCGTAGCGGAAGCTGAGCGCCAGCATTCCCACGCCCAGCACGAGTTGTGCCCAGAGGACGCCCCGGTTGTCCAGGGCGCCGCCCAGCGCGTCGCCCAGGCTGCTGCCTCCCCAGACCAGAAGCAGCCCAACCGCGAGGTAGAACACCGCGATGGTGGCGAGGTAGCCCAGGATCCGCCGGACGTTGACCGGCCCGGGGGCGAGCAGCAACCAGACCGGGATGAAGAGGGTGCCGATGCTGGTGCTGTCGATCAACGCCAGCCCGGCCAGCGACAGCAGCAACTCGGGGGTCATGTCGTACCAATGCGGAGAACGGCCACGAGATCATTCTCCGGCGGCGACGAGCCTGCCGCGTCGGCCGTGAACAGGAGCAACGCGTACATCCTTCGACGGAGGCGTCGCCGGAAGACCCGTCACGCCAGGTCGAGGATGCTCCAGTTGGTAGGGAGCACCTTCGCCGCCACCTTGGGTCGCACTGTCGCGTAGTGCGCCTCGTGGGTGAGTGCCGCACGGGCGGCATGGCCGAACGAGATGTCGCCGTCCACGGCGCGGGCCAGCCTGCCGGTGTCCTGCACGTCCTCGACGTCGAGCGGCAGCAGACGGATCATCGGGGCAGTCATCATCAGGGCCAGTAGCGCGGCATCGATCTCGTCGGCCACGCTCGCGAAGGCGACAGCGAGGCACGCCGCTGGGACGGCGACCTGCCGACCCTCGTCGGCGACCTCCAGCATCAACTCCCCCACCGAGACGTTGCCCTCGATGTAGGCAGTCAGCGCCGACGCGTCGAACACGGCGGCGATCTGATCGCTCATCCGGGGCGGCCCAACATCCGGCGTCCCTCAGCCAGGGCGTCCGCCGGAATGGGTGTCGCCAGGCGCTCCCGCCATCGCGCCCTACCCGCCTCGGTCACCTCGATGCCGGCGCGCCGCAGCACCTCGTCGAGGTGTACGCGGGCCATCTGCACCCGTACCGCCGCGGTGATGGCGGCCGAGACGTTGGGCTGCTGGTCGAGCCAGTCCGCGACGTCGTCGGGAAGGCTCACGGAGCGCTTCACTGTCACGTCCGCCAGCCTATCAATTCCGGTAGCACCCGCGGTATTACCACGCGGGTGATCGCGTCCTTCAGCGGCGGCCACGACGGCTCCGCTTGCGGGGGCGGATGACGCCGGGCATCCCGACCGACGGCCAGCCGTCCAGCTCCGCCGGGGGCACGCCCCGCCGGAGCAGGTCGTCCAGCAGCAGCGCGAGCGAGTAGTCGGGGTGCAGGCTCAGCGTGCGTTCGAGCGCGACCGCCGCCAACGCGCCCTGCCCGGCACGCCAGGCGGCGAACGCCAGCAGCGCACCCGGCGCGGCGGCCACCTCCGGCTCGGCGCGGCGCAGCACGTCGGTCCAGAGGGCGATGTCCCGGTCCCGGCCGTCGGTGCGTTCCCACGCGTGATCGCGGACCGGCAGGTGGGTCATCAGCAGGCTCAGCCAGGCCACCTCGTCGTCGTCGAGCCGCTCACCACGCCGCTGCCGACGCTGGGCCTCGCGGACCGCCGCCACCCCGGCGGCGCGCAGCGCCCGTGCCCCGAGCAGGTCGCTCTCGGATGCCTGCTCGACCAGCTCGGCCAGTCTCAGCTCGGCGCGGGCGGTGGCCGCGCGGGCCGCCTCCCGGGCCGGCCCCTCCACCGGTGCCACCTGCGCCCCCAGGGCGGCCCGGTCGGGGAGCGCGACCTGACCGGCGAAGACCGCCGAGGCGGTCACCGGGTTGGCGGTCGGGTCGTAGCGGCGACCCTCGGGCGGGCAGCACTCGGGCTCGGTGCAGAGATAGGACCACCAGCGGCCGTCGGTCACCCGCAGCGCGTCGAGCACGTGCAGCCCGAAATCGTTCAACGCGTCGCGCAGCGCGTCCACTGCTGGGGTGACCTGCTCCGGTTGCCCGTAACCCACAACCGTGGCGGCCTCCGCGCCCTGCCGGCGGAGCACACCAGCCAGGTGCCCGGCCAGTCCGCCCAGCTCGGTCGGGTCGGGCAGGTCCGCGCGGGCGGCGAAGACGATCTGTCGGCCGACCAACGCCACGGCGACGACGCTGTCGGTGGGGTGGAAGCCGAGCAGGTACGGCACAGCGGCGATCAGGTCGGCGGGTGAGCGGACGGCGAGCTGAGGGCGTTCGGTCGAGGTCATGTCGGAAGCCTGCGGCGGGCGTGCCGGGCCCTGCCACCCCTGTGGACGACACGCGGCTTATCCACAGTTACTGAACGTGTTTTCCCTGCTCACGCGCCACCTACGGGTGCGGAAAGAGCGCCGATGTCGTCGGGCGACACCTGGCTGTCGTAAGGAGCGGTTACCGTGCGCTGATGGACCTGGCGTACCTGCGCGCGCATCCGGCACACCTCCCGACCTTCCGGACCCATCAGCGGCTCCGGGAGACGCCGGTCGCCGGCGGAAACATCTGCGCGGCCGCCCGGCTCACCCTCGACGACGGCCACTCCGTCTTCGCCAAGTCCTGGCCGGAAGACGCCGACCGACCGGCGCCGGAGGGCTTCTTCGCCGCCGAGGCCGCCGGCCTGCGCTGGCTGCGGGAGGCGGGCACTGTCGGCGTACCCGAGGTGATCGTGGTGTTGCCGGAGCTGCTGGCGCTCGACTGGGTGGAGCCCGGCGAACCGACGCCGGAGGCAGCGGAGCGCTTCGGTCGGGAGCTGGCCGGGCTGCACCGGGCGGGCGCAACCGCCTTCGGTGCCGCCTGGCCCGGCTTCATCGGCTCGCTCCCACAGGACAACACCCTCACCGGCGGGCGCTGGTCGACCTGGTTCGCCGAGCGACGCCTCGCCCCCTACCTGCGACGTTCGGTCGATGCTGGCGCGCTGACCAGCGCCGATGCCGCTCTGGTCGAGCAGGTGATCGGTCGCCTCGACGGGCTCGGCGGCGACGAGCCGCCCGCGCGCATCCACGGCGACCTGTGGCCGGGCAACGTGCTGTGGGGGTTCGACGACCGGGCCTGGCTCGTCGACCCGGCGGCGCACGGCGGACACCGGGAGACGGATCTCGCCCAGCTCGCCCTCTTCGGCGGCATTCCCCACCTGGATCGGGTGCTGGCCGCCTACCAGGAGAGTTGGCCACTACCGGACGGTTGGCGTGACCGCGTGCCAGTGCATCAGCTGCATCTGCTGCTCGTGCACACAGCACTCTTCGGCGTCAGCTTCCGAGATGTGGTCGTCCAGACCGCCCGTGGCGTCCTGAGCCGGGCCGAGCGCGCTACGGTCGACAGGTGAACGTCGCCCCGGGGATCGACGGCGTCCTCGTCGACCGGTACGGCCGTGTCGCCCGGGACCTGCGCGTGTCCCTCACCGACAAGTGCAACCTGCGCTGCACCTACTGCATGCCGGCGGAAGGGCTCCCCTGGCTGGCCGGCCCCGAGTTGCTGACCGACGAGGAGATCGTCCGGCTGGTCCGGGTGGCTGTCGAGCTGCTCGGCGTGACCGAGGTGCGGTTCACCGGCGGTGAGCCGCTGATCCGAGCCGGGCTGGTCGACATCGTGACGGCGGTCGCCGCCCTCGAACCCCGCCCCCGGGTCTCGCTGACCACCAACGGCATCGGCCTGGACCGAGTGGCCCCGGCGTTGCGGGCGGCCGGCCTGGACCGGGTGAACGTCTCACTGGACACCCTGGACCCGGACCGGTTCACCAAGCTCACCCGGCGCCCCCGCCTCGACGCGGTGCTGGCCGGGCTTGCCGGTGCGGCGACCGTCGGGCTCAGCCCCGTGAAGATCAATTCAGTGCTGATGCGTGGTGTCAACGAGGACGAGGCGCCGGCGCTGCTCCGCTTCGCCCTTGAGCACGACTACCAGCTGCGGATCATCGAGCAGATGCCGTTGGACGCCCAGCACGGTTGGGCCCGCGACACCATGGTCACCGCCGAGGAGATCCTGGCGTCACTGCGTACCGTATTCGATCTGAGCCCCGACCCGACCGAGCGCGGCGCGGCACCGGCGGAGACCTGGCTGGTCGACGGAGGCCCCGCCCGGGTCGGCGTGATCGCCAGCGTCACCCGCCCCTTCTGCGGGGACTGCGACCGCACCCGGTTGACAGCCGACGGCCAGGTCCGCGCCTGCCTCTTCGCCACCGAAGAGTCGGATCTGCGCGCCGCGCTGCGCACCGGTGCCGACGACGACGAGTTGGCCCGGCGCTGGCGTACCGCGATGTGGGGCAAGCGTGCCGGGCACGGCATCGACGATCCCACCTTCCTCCAGCCGACCCGCCCGATGTCAGCGATCGGAGGCTGAGCGTGGAGTCGACGACGCTGACCATCCGCTACTTCGCGGGCGCCCGCGCCGCCGCCGGCCGCGCCGAGGAGATCGTGCCGGCTGGGCGGTCACTCGACGACCTCACGGCCGAGCTGACCGAGCAGCACGGCGACCGGCTCGCCGGGGTGCTGCGGGTGGCGAGTTTCCTCGTGAACGGCGTCAGCTGTCATGATCGTCAGACCCCCCTACCGGCCGGGTCCACGATCGATGTCCTGCCCCCGTTCGCGGGCGGCTGAGGGAGGCTTCACACATGATGGCGGTTCTGGGGTTCGTGGCTGTCCTGGCGCTGGTCACCGGCCTCATCCACCTCTACCTGTGGAAGCGGCTCGTTCGGGACGCCACCGCGCCGGGCCGCTGGCGACGGGTCGGCGGGATCGCCGCAGTGGTGCTGGCACTGCTCGTGCCGGTCACGATGGCCGGCACGCAGGCCGGGCTCTACTGGCTCGCCTGGCCCGGCTACCTGTGGCTCGCGCTGATGTTCTACCTGCTGATCGTCCTGGTCGTGCTGGAAGTCCCGATGCTCGTCGCCCGGCTGGTGCTGCGCCGCCGGGTGGTCGCCGCGGAGCCCACCACCGCCGCGCCCGAGCCGGTGCTCGTCGGGGCCGCCGGGCCGACCGACCCGCCGGCCGCCGACGCCGTCGCGGCACCGGACCACGACCCGTCCCGTCGGTTGGTGCTCGCCCGTGGGGCCGCCATCTTCGCCGGTCTCACCGCCACAGGCATCGTGGGGTACGGCGTTCGCACGGCACTCGGTCCACCCCAGCTCGACCGGGTACGCATCCCGCTCGCCAAACTCCCCCGCAGCATGGACGGCCTGCGCATCGCCACCGTCTCCGACATCCACCTCGGTCCGCTGCGCGGCCGGGCGCACACCGAGCGGATCGTCGCCGCGATCAACCGGCTCGACGCGGACCTGGTCGCGGTGGTCGGCGACCTGGTCGACGGGTCCGTCGCCGAACTCGGCGCGGCCGCCGAGCCCCTGCGTGACCTGCGCTCCCGGTACGGCAACTTCTTCGTCACCGGCAACCACGAGTACTACTCCGGGGTGGAGGAGTGGGTCCAGGAGGTCGACCGGCTCGGCCTACGGGTCCTACAGAACCAGCGGCAGGAGATCCAGGCTCGGGGTGGTGTGCTCGACCTGGCCGGCGTGAACGACCTCACCGGGGCCGGCACCGGCCTCGCCGCCGGCCCGGACTTCGCCGCCGCCCTCGGCGACCGCGACCCGAGCCGTCCCGTGGTCCTGCTCGCGCACCAGCCGCTGGCGGCGAAGGAGGCCGCCCGCTACGGCGTCGACCTGCAACTGTCCGGGCACACCCACGGTGGGCAGATGGTGCCGTTCAACCTGGCCGTCAGGCTCGAACAGCCGGTGGTCAGCGGCCTCGGCGAGGTCGACGGCACGAAGGTCTACGTGACCAACGGCGCCGGTTTCTGGGGGCCACCGGTCCGGGTCGGGGCCGAGCCGCAGATCAGTCTGGTCGAGCTGCGCTCGGCATAGCGGAGGTCACGTCCGCGCGTGGCGGCGGGTGGCCGGCGCGGCGGGCGTGACAGGATGCGGCGTGCCCCCGTTCAGCGCCGTACCCCCCGGTGGCCTACCGCCATTCGTCGCGGACCTGCACATCCACTCGAAGTACTCGCGCGCGTGCAGCCGTGACCTCACCCTGCCGAACCTCGCGTGGTGGGCCCGGCGTAAGGGCATCGGCCTGCTCGGCACCGGCGACTTCACCCACCCCGCCTGGTACGATCACCTGCGGGAGACGCTGCGCCCGGCCGAACCGGGGCTCTACCGGCTCGACCCGGAGGCGGAACGGGACCTCGCCCGGCGGCTGCCACCCCGACTCGCGCCGAACGCGGAGGCGGACCCGGTCCGGTTCATGCTGAGCGTGGAAATCTCCACCATCTACAAGCGGGACGACCGGACCCGCAAGGTGCACCACCTGATCTACCTGCCGGATCTGGACGCGGTGGCCCGGTTCAACACCGCCCTGGGCCGGATCGGCAACCTCGGCTCCGACGGCCGGCCGATCCTCGGACTGGACTCCCGCGACCTGCTGGAGATCACCCTGGAGGCCAGCCCGGACGGCTACCTGGTGCCGGCACACATCTGGACTCCCTGGTTCTCCGCGCTGGGCTCGAAGTCGGGCTTCGACGCGATCGCGGACTGCTACGCCGACCTGGCCGAGCACATCTTCGCCGTGGAGACCGGGCTCTCCTCCGACCCCGCCATGAACTGGCGGGTCGGCAGCCTGGACGGCTACCAACTGGTGTCCAACTCGGACGCGCACTCGCCGCCGGCGCTCGGCCGGGAGGCGACGGTGCTGACCGCCGAACGGGACTACTTCGCCGTTCGGGAGGCGCTGCGTACCGGTGACGGCCTGGCTGGCACCATCGAGTTCTTCCCGGAGGAGGGCAAGTACCACGCGGACGGGCACCGGCTGTGCGGGGTCAACTGGACTCCGGAGCGCACCCGGGCCGCCGACGGGCGCTGCCCCGAGTGCGGCAAACCCCTCACCGTGGGTGTCCTCAGTCGGATCGAGGAGTTGGCGGACCGGCCGGACGGACACCGGCCGGCGCACGCCCGGGACGTCACCCACCTGGTGCCGCTGGGCGAGATCCTCGGCGAGATCAACAAGGTGGGTGCCCGGTCGAAGAAGGTCGAGGGGCGGCTCAACGAGCTGCTGGCCACGCTCGGCCCCGAGCTGGAGATCCTGACCACGACGCCGCTGACCGAGATCGCGCAGGCCGGTGGTGAGCTCCTCGCGGAGGGCATCGGGCGGCTGCGGCGCGGCGACGTCCGCCGGGTGCCCGGTTACGACGGCGAGTACGGCGTGATCACGCTCTTCGACCCGGCCGAGCTGGGCGCGCAGGAGACACTGTTCGACGTACCGGTGCCGGCGCAGCGACGCCCCTCGGAGCCGGCTCCACGGGTCCCGGCCAAGCGCCCGGCGGCGGCCAAGGCGGAGCCGAAGCGGAAGCCGGTCCCGGCGCCCGCGCCGCCGATCGCGTCACCGCCGTCTCCGCACGAGCCGTTCGAGCCGATGCTCTCCGGCATGGAGGAGGTCGGCACCGGCCTGCTGGACCGACTGGACGCCATGCAGCGGGTGGCCGCCTCCGCACCCGGCGGTCCGCTGCTCATCGTGGCCGGTCCGGGCACCGGCAAGACCAGGACGCTCACCCACCGGATCGCGTACCTCTGCGCGGAGCTGAACGTCTTCCCCGAGCACTGCCTCGCGATCACCTTCACCCGTCGGGCAGCCGAGGAACTGCGGCACCGCCTCGACGGCCTGCTCGGCCCGGTCGCCGAGGACGTCACGGTGGGTACGTTCCACGCGTTGGGGCTGACCATCCTGCGGGAGAACGTCGGCGCAGCGGGTCTCCCCGCCGACTTCCGGATCGCCGACGACGCCGAGCGGGCGGCGGCACGCACCGAGGCCGGCGACGACAGCGCCGCTTACGTGTCGTTGCTGCGCAAGCAGGACCTGGTCGACCTGGACGAACTGGTGACCCTGCCGGTGGAGCTGCTGCGGGCCGACCGGAAGCTTGTCGACCGGTACCGGGACCGCTGGCGGTGGATCTTCGTCGACGAGTACCAGGACGTCGACGAGGTGCAGTACGAGCTGCTGCGGCTGCTCAGCCCCGCCGACGGCAACCTCTGCGCGATCGGCGACCCGGACCAGGCCATCTACTCGTTCCGGGGTGCCGACGTCGGCTACTTCCTGCGATTCTCCGAGGACTTCACCGACGCCCGACTGGTCCGACTCAACCGCAACTACCGCTCGTCGGCCCCGATCCTGGCCGCCGCCGTGCAGGCCATCGCGCCGTCCTCGCTGGTCCGGGGCCGGCGGCTGGACCCGGCCCGGCTCGACCCGGAAGCTCCGCTGGTCGGGCGGTACCCCGCGGAGTCGGTGAACGAGGAGGCCGACTTCGTCGTGCGTACCGTCGACGATCTGGTCGGCGGGTTGTCGCACCGCTCGCTGGACTCGGGCCGCATCGACGGCCGGTCCACCTCACTGTCGTTCTCCGACATCGCCGTGCTGTACCGCACCGACGCGCAGGCCGCCCCGATCGTGGACGCCCTGACCCGGGCCAACATCCCTGTGCAGAAGCGTTCCCACGACCGGCTGCGGGATCGGCCCGGGGTGGCGGCCATCGCCCGGGAGCTACGACACGCCGACGGCCTGTCCGGCTCACTTGCCGCCCGGGTGCGGCTGGCCGGTCAGGTGGTCGCCGAGCGGTTCGCCGTGCCCACCCTGGACGGCGCCAGCAGTGCGGTCCGCCCCGAGGACGTCCGCTCGGCCGTGGACCTGCTGACCCCGCTGGCCCGACGCTGCGGTGACGACCTGGAGGCCTTCCTGTCGCAGTTGGCCACCGGCGCCGAGGTGGACGCCCTCGACCCGCGCGCCGAGGCGGTCACGCTGCTCACCCTGCACGCCGCGAAGGGCCTGGAATTCCCGGTTGTCTTCCTGGTCGGTGTCGAGGACGGGTTGTTGCCGTTGCGCTGGCCGGGCTCGACGCCCGACGAGGACGCCGTCGCCGAGGAGCGCCGGCTCTTCTTCGTCGGCCTGACCCGGGCCCAGGACCGGCTGTACGTCAGTCACGCCGCCCGCCGCACCCGGCACGGCACCGAGCGCGACTGCGCACCTTCGCCGTTCCTCAGCACCATCGACCCCGGCCTCTTCGAACGCTTCGGCGAAGCCGAACCCCGCCGCCCCAAGGACCGCCAACTCCGCCTGATCTAAGCCCGAGCCGCCGAGCCGTCGCCGATCTTGCACTTTCGGTTGCCGATGTGCGTGGGATGCCTCTTATGTCGGCGCAGAAACTGCAAGATCGACGAAGCCTGGGGGCGGGGCCGGGCCGGGGCGGGGGGGTGTTAGGGGAGGAGGGCGGCTAGCCAGGCGCCCGCCAGCAGGGCCGGGCCGAGGGGTAGCAGGGTGGTCCGGCGCACCTTTCGGGTGACGAGCAGGGCGAGCACCAGACCGCCGTGCAGCACGTGCGGCAGGAGCAGCCCGGTCAGCAGGGCGTCCCACCCCAACCAGCCGAGCGGCAGGCCGAGGACGGCGGCGAGTTTCACGTCCCCGAAACCCAGCCGTGAGCCGGGCAGCAGGGCCAGCAGCACGTGCGCCCCGCCCGCGACTGCCGCACCTGCCAACGCGCCGGGCAGCCGGCCGGGAGTGCCGGACAGCAGCGCCGCTGTGATCAGCCCTCCGAGGGCCAGCAGCCCGGCGACGAGGACCAGCGGGTCGGGCAGCCGCAGGCAGGCCAGGTCGACCCGCGCCAACACCAGACCAACCGCCGCGACCGCGAGGAAGACCGGCAGCGCCGGGTCGTCACCCACGGCGACGGCAAGGCCGGCGAAGACGCCGGCCGCCACCACCGGGCCGACCCAGGGCCGCCGGACCGGCTGCGGCAGTGAAAACGCCGGTGGCCGGGCGTCCGCGGTGGCGAAACACCGCGACACCAGGGGTACGACGAGGCCGACCAACGCGCCGAGCAGCGCGATCGACACCAGCGCGGCGGCCGACATGGGCCGGACGTTACTGGCGGTCGCGCACCGGTGTGTCCCCCGATCGTGATGCCGGCGTATCCCCCGATCGTGATCTCGTGCCCGCCCGACGCGGCCGTTCGGTGGTCACCACCACGGCGACCCCGGCGACGATGACGGCACCGCCGAGCAGCACCTGCGGGGTGATCGGCTCGGCCACCAGCAGCGCGCCGAGCGCCACCGCAACCGCCGGGTTCACGTAGGCGTACGTCGACACCAGCGAGATCGGCGCGTTGTGCAGCAGCCAGACGTACGCGGTGAAAGCCACCAGCGAGCCGGCCACCATGAGGTAGCCCAACGCCAACCAGGACCGGGTGCTCACCGCCGCCGGGTGGAAGTCGGCCAGTTCGCCCCGACCGGCGGCGAGGGCCACCAGCACCAGCGCGCCGGCCATCATCTCGTACACCGTGGCCACGAACGGGTCGGCGGGCATCCGGATCCGTCCGGACAGGAACGACCCGACCGACCAGGAGGTGGCCGCCGCCACCACTGTCAGCGCCCCGACCAGGGGCACCGCTGCCGAACTACCGCTCGGCAGCACCAGCAGGACGAGGCCGGCGAAGCCCACCGTGACTCCGGCGAACGTCCAGATCGGCGGCCGGTCCCCGGTGGCCGAGCGCAACAGCACGACCAGCAGCGGCACCGTGGCCACCAGCAGCGCGGCGATCCCGGACGGCAGCGCCACTCCCGGTGGCCCCGATTCGGCGAGCACCACCAGGCCGTTGCCGGCGCTGAGCAGGAGTACCCCGACCAAGGCGGCCGAGCCGAGTTGCCGTCGGTCCACCCGCAGCGCGCCGGGGCCTCGCCGCAGTCGCAGCACCACCGCCAGGACCAGGCCGGCCACGGCGAAGCGGAGCGCGGCCGACAGCAGCGGAGGCAGTGTCTCCACTGTGATCCGGATGGCCAGATAGGTCGACCCCCAGAGCACGTAGACCACGATCAACGCGGTCCAGATCACTGTCGGTGTGCTGTTGGCACGACGGCCGGCGAGGGCCGTGGCGCTCGGTGGAGGTGAGCTCATCAGTGGACCACGCTACGGTGACCCCGGAGCCCGCGTCGCGCTTTGGTGGCCGGCCTCTCACCACTTGTGCAGGAGGGCGGCATGACGAACTACGGACAACCGGGGAGCGGCCACCCGGGGCCGTGGCGTGGGCAAAGACCCGACGAGACGCCCGGTCGACCGCCGCAGCAGCCCTACCCGCCCGCGGCGGAGCCCTACCCGCCGGCGGTCCCGTCGTACCCGCCCGCACCGCAGGGACGACCCGGGGCGTACGGCGGCCCACCCTCCCCGCCCTACGGTGCGGCACCGGACGCGCCCTACGGTGCGGCATCCGACGCGCCCTACGGCGGCGGTACGGCCACGCCCTACGGCCACGAGCCCAGCCCGCCCTACGGCGGCCAGTACCAGCCGACCCCGACGTACGGCGGGCAGCCGTACCGGCCCGACGACCCGTACGGCGAGGATCCGGCACCGAGCCGGCGCGGTCGGGGGCCGCTGATCGCGGTACTGGCCGTCGTACTTCTGCTGGTGGTGGCCGCCGCCGGGGCGTTCTGGTTGCGCAGTGGGCCGAGCGACCCGCCGCCGGCAGCCGCGCCGAGCAACTCGGCCGTTGCCGGTGAACCCAGCGCGGACGCGGTAGAGCCCGCGCCGAGCGCGGCCGCGCCGGAGTCGTCGGCCGATCCCCGGTTCGCGAAGGTCGGCCAGTGCGTCCGCAACGACGGCACCGCTGGTGGCAAGCCGAAGCTGCTGATCAGCGGCTGTACCGCGAAGTCGTACGAGGTGCTGAGCCGGATCGACGGCCCGACCAGCGGCGAGCGGGACGCCGAGGCCAAATGCGGCAAGGTCGAGGGCTACACCAACTGGTATTTCTTCGACAGTGAGCTGGACACTCTCGACTTCGTCCTCTGCCTCAAGCAACGCTGAGACCACCCACCCCCGGGGATGACATGACGACCTACGGACCTACGGGTTCCGACCAGCCGGACGATCCGTACCAGCGCCCGCCCAACGGGCCTGACAGCGCACCACCGGTCGATGAGACGGTGCCGCTGCGGAGCACGCCGCCGCCCGCGGACGACCCGACCCGGCAGCAGTGGGGTCCCCCGCCGGCCGGCGGGGAGCCACCGACGGCACCCATGTCGGCGCCGCCGACCCCGCCGCTGTGGGGGGCGCCGCCCCCCACGGGCCCCGGGTGCCCACCGCCCCCCCCCGACCCGCCCCCGCGGCCCACACCGCC